>JAKBAP010000429.1 GCA_021808995.1 Planctomycetota bacterium
CGAATCGCCGAGCTCAAGGGTCAAGGGGCGGAGCTGACGGTGATTTATGGGATCGGCCGGGTTTGCCATATCGCGTTCTGGGAGCCCCATTTCGCCGGGGAATTCGCCAGGATCGAGCAATGGGGCGCTCAGACGCATCGCCTGGGGGCGAGGTTGCACCCCCTCACGATCGAGCAAAACGCGATCACCAGCTTCAGGAGCCGGACGACCCTGGTGCCGGCCTTCGCCAATACCATCGGCCCTGGCCTCTTTCTCGCGGCCGATCGCGCGATCGGGGGTGCCGAGGGGGTCTTGGGCCGCGGCATGCAGTGGCAGGGGGCGAGCCTTTGGATGACCCTTCGCTATGGACCAGACTCCTGGGTCCCCAGCTCGTTCATGCCCACCCTGCCAGGACGATTGTTTTATCTCGAGGAACTCGCCGGCCCCTTGGAACCGGCGATGAACTGAGCCGGCCGCTAGCGCTTGCCCGCGTCCGGAGCGGCGGCGGATTTCTCCCTGGCGGCCCGGATTCGTTTCTCGAGCTCGGCCCGCCTCTCCTCCATTTGCTTGCGAAAAATCGCCGCGAGGTCGTCTTTTTCACCAGGTCGGGTCAGATCCTGGCCCTTCCTGGTGACGGCCAGGAATCCAATGCACATCTCGTCATTCGTGGCCTCCCCCCATCCGACCAGCTTGGGGGGGTGGTTCGGGTTCCTGGGGTTCGACGCCGAGTTGTCGTAATGCGACTCGACAAGGAGCCGCGACCCCTTCGGAACATCAAACGGGCGCTCGAAATAGTAGGCCTGTTGCCAGTTAAAGTCCCAATCGTCGATCTTGATCAGATCCTTGACCTTGCCGTCGGGAAACTGGAGCGACATCGTCATGTCGCGCCCGAGCAAGTGCATGTGGGGCGTGACGGCGTAGGCGACCAGATCGACGGGGATCTCCCACTCGGCCTTGATCTCGATATTCGCCTTCCCCGGCGGGAGCCGCATCTGGGTGTTAAGGGCGGCGTTCCAGTGCAAGGTTTGCTTGATGGGCTTCTTGGCGAAATAGAGCCCCACCTGGGTGCGATCGGTCTCGGCCTTGCCACTCGGGTGATAATGCACTTGAATGATCACGTCGCTCTTCTTGGGGAGCGAGCGGCCCACGCCGTCGGGCAGGAAGCTTGGGCGCATGCCCGGTGCCCAGCCCCCCAGGTCGCCGTGGATCGGCTCGCCAGGGCCGGCGAAACAGGCGTAGCCGGGGCCAGGCTCGGCAAGATCTCGCTCGCGCGCCTTGCCCGAGACGTCGACATAGGCGAGGACGTGGTGGACGACCTTGCGATTGCCGGGGCGATAGTCGATCGCGCTAATGAAAACGTCATCGGGCAGGTTGGTCGGCGCCACGAAGCAGCGATAGACGTCGTCTCCACCGGCCGCCACCGGGAAATCCACGCCAAGGTCGATCACCAGGTCCGGTGTCCCAAGCGCCCAATCGCTGGAAAACGTGGGTGGGGCCGGCAATTGCGAGCGATCCCCCTCGGGCGCTCCCGAATCGGCCCAGGCGACCAGCGTCGCGATCATCGATTCCGACAGCGCCCGCGAATCCCGAAACGCCGTCCCAAAGTGCGGGGCCGGCTTCCACGGCGGCATCGAGCGGCCCTCAACCACGGTCGCGATGTCGCTCGCGCGCTTGCGAGCCTGGTCATAGCTTTCGAGAGCGAACGGCCCGACCTGTCCCCGGCGGTGGCACTCCACGCAGTTCGCGTTCAGAATCGGCGCGACGTCCTTGGAATAGGTCGGGTCGGCCGGCGCGGACGCCGTCTCGGGAAGCGGGCAACCGACCGCCTCGGCGTGGGGCACGGCGACCTCCTTGCCGGCGAGCACCGCGGCAAGCGAGTCCCTGAGCTCATTACCCGAGGGGTTGGCCCTGCGCACGCCGCGAGCGGCGAATTGATCGTCGATCCGCCCCCGATAGCGGATCATCCCACGGTCGTCGAGCACAACCGCCTCGGGCGTCATCTTGACCCCTAGCTTTCGCGCCAGCAATCCAGAGGGATCGCGCGCGAGCTCCAAATGAAGCCCAAAATCACGGGCATGTTGCTCGACATCGTGGTCGGAGAGGTCGGGGTCGACGCAGACCCCCACCAGGCGAACGGGACGACCCTTGAACTCCTTGCCAATCTCGTCGAGGGTCGGGCTGTAGGCGTTGGAAATCGGACACTCGGTCGAGTAAAAGACAACCGCCGTCGCTCCCTTGGCCGGGGCGGCCAGGGCGACCTTCCGCCCACCGGTCCCCGACACCCGAACGTCCTTGAACGAGCGCGTTTCGCCCCCCATCACCTCGACGACTGGGAACAACGCGACCATGCCCAACAACCAGACCTGACGTTTCATGATCCGTTTGTGCATCGTTGAAAGCCCTGAAAGGGTGAGACAAGAAGTCACTCTTCAACCGATCCTCGTCCACGATCGCCCAAGCACCATTCCACGAAAAACCGAGAATCCACCGAGGATTCTACGAAATCCCGTCGCTGAAGGCGCGGACTTCAGGGATGGATCAGCCGGGGGGCGGGTTCCACGGGCATGGCCTCGCCCGGCTCGAAAGCCGCCGCCGCCGCCATGACCAAGAGACCGAGGATGAGCGCGCCCGAGAGCTTGAACCGATCATGATCGTGAAAATGAAGCTCGGGCAAAATGTCCGAAAGGGCCACGCAGAGAAATGTCCCCGCCGAAAAGGCCAGGGCGCAGGCCGTCCACGCGATCCCTGACCCTTCGCGCATCCCGCCGATTCCCAGCGAGAACAAGATCGCCCCCAGCGGGATCATCAGAGAAAACCCCAGATTCACCAGATGCCCCACGAACCGCGAGGAACCCCCACGAACCAGGAGCGACGTGATCGTCAGGGCGTCCGCCGGCTTATGTGCCAGCGTGGCCAGGAAAACCCCAACCGACGTCGAGCCGAGTCCCTGGTACAGCGCGTGGTCGGCGAAGACCGCGCTGGCCAGCGCCACCCCCCCCACGAGCGAATGAAACGCGAGCCCCAGCGCTGTCGCGCTCCAAGGCATGACTTGGCGTGATTGCTCATGACGCGCGGGCTCCGGATGGGCCCCGTGATCGTGGCTCGCGGAACCGCCATCGGCCGCCTGGTGCGACTCATGATGATGAAACGAAAAGAATCGCTCGACGAAAAACAGCGTCAAAAGCCCAGCCGCTGTCCAGGGAATCGTCGCCGCCGATCCCACCCGAACCGCTTCCGGCATCATGTGAAAAAACGACGCTCCCAGCATCACCCCAGCCGAAAAGCTGAGATACACTTGCAGCCGGGTATGGTCAAGCGCCCGCGAAAGAGGCAAAAGCCCCCCCAGGACGCTCACGACGACAATCGCCAAACAAAGCTCAATCAGGGTCGTGGTCATTCAGGGCGCTCTCGCTCTTCCGCGTGGGTCGACTCTTGTCGCGAGTGCCCCAGTATCGAGATAATCAAGGGATCACGACCTTACGCTCGTTCGAGGAGGGAGGCCGTCATCACCTCCCCCTCGTGAATCGGACGACCAAGGATCAAGGTGTTGCCATGCCAAAGCTGAGCGAAGCCGAGATCGACGAGCGGATGCCGCTGGCAAAGGGATGGGAACGACACGGCGACATGCTCGTGCGAACCTGGAATTTCCCGTCGTTCAGACGCTCGATGGAATTCGTCAACGAGGTCGCCGCCCTGATCGAGAAAAGCGAGCACCATCCCGACCTCGTCATCGCGTTTCGAACCGTCCGGATTGAGATGTCCACCCACGACGTCGGTGGACTCTCCGAGCGCGATTTCGAGCTGATCGGCGAGATCAACGAACTCCGAACCGACCGATAACGCAGCCAAGCATGATGGACCGCGCGACGGCCGTTCACGGCGTTTGGTACAGGCCGTCGGGCGGTGTGCTGGTCGGCGAGGTTACTTGGTTGGCTCGGCCTTGCCGCCGCGGCGAGGACCCGAGACGCCAGGGGGCAAGCGGCGGAATTTGGTCTTGGGGACGTTGTAGACCCCGTTTTCAGGGGTCCAGCGATCGTCGGCCTGCAGGATCGCCAGCCGCTCGGGACGGGTCAACACATTCCGAGCCCGGGTCAGCCCCAGCCCTTTTTTCAAGCTCTTATCAAGCGACATGAATTCCTCGTCGATCGTCCAAAGGCACGTGAGCCGGAGGCTCCATGCCGCGCCCCAACCGCCGCGAGCGGTCGAAATACCGGTACTGAATCCGAACTAGAGATCCTACTCGTTGCCCCGCTCGCTCGCAAGCGAAGACGCGAATCGCTGGTTCGCGAGATCCGAATCAATTGGCCCAGGCCGCGCCCGACTTGCCGTGGAGAAGGGCAACTTGCCATCTCACCCATTCTCCAACAAGGGCTCACGGCTTCGTCGCCTCCGGCTGTCCCAGCCCAGAAACCCGATGGCTCCCAGGGCGAGGGTCACGAGCCCATACCCGATCACCTGCCATTCGGCCGAGCAAAAGACGTAGAGCCACCCCGCGAGCGCGAGCAGGGCGGGGACGGGATAAAGCGGCGTTCGGAACGGCATCCGCCCGGGGGTCGTTGCTCGCAGTCGCCGGAGGGTCGCGATCTGGCCCA
>JAKBAP010000032.1 GCA_021808995.1 Planctomycetota bacterium
CGCGGTCGCCAGGTTGCGCAGCAGCATCCGGCGGTGCGAGGGAGAACGCTTGAATTTTCGGCCGGCTTTTTGGTGTCGCATGACAGTCGTCGGTTCTAAATGAAGGACGCGAGCGGTTGGCCGCCTTAGCCCAGGGTTTTCGTGGGAACGTTCATGCCCAGATCGAGACCAATCTCGTTAAGCTTGATCTGGACTTCCTTGAGGGTCGTCTCGCCAAAGTTCCGGACGTTCAGGAGTTGGTCCTTGCTTCGGCTGACCAGGTGGCGAACGGTGGTAATCCCCTCGCTCTCGAGGCAGTTGGTCGCGCGGACGGAGAGCTCAAGCTCGGCCAGGCTCATGTCGAGCTTTCGCTCGAGCTCGGCGTCAAGGGGAAGGTGATGCCCCCCTTCGCCGCCCAAGGCGTCGGCCGGAAGGCCGGGACCGGGCTCGTTGTATTGCACGAACGGGTTTAAGTGCTTGCGAAGAATCTTGGCCGCCTCGACCAGGGCCATCTCGGGGCTCAGGACTCCGGTGGTCCAGATCCTCACGATGAGCTTGTCGTAATTGGTGCGCTGGCCGACCCGGGTGTTTTCAACGTGATACTCGACGCGCTGAACCGGGCTGAAGCTCGCGTCGATGGGAATCACGCCGAGCTCGAGATCCTCGGTGTGGCCTTCCGCGGCGGTTCGATATCCGCGGTTGTTTTCAACGGTCATCTCGAGGTGGAACGCGACGTCCTCGGTGAGCGTGCAGAGGATATGGTCGGGATTGATGATCTCGACCGATTCGTCATGGAGGATGTCGGCGGCCGTCACCACGCCGCGGCGATCGCGGTCGATGCGGATGGTCTTCGGGGCCTCGGAGTGGTTCTTGACCACGAGCAGCTTGACATTGAGCACGAGGTCGGTGATGTCGTCGATCATCCCGGGGATTGACGAGAATTCGTGCTGCACGCCCAGGATCTTGATCCGGGTGACGGCGCTTCCCTCAAGGCTTGAGAGCAGAATCCGCCTGAGGCTGTTGCCGACGGTGTGGCCGAAGCCACGCTCAAAGGGTTCGACGTGGAATTCGCCGAACGTGTCGGAGAGTGTCTCACGATTGCAGATGACCTGGCTGGGGAGTTCAAGGCCGCGCCAACGAATACGCATGAAGCGTCTCCTTATCTCATTCCAAGTGCGCTCGAACGGCGGGTCTAGCGACTGAGCAACTCGATGATCAACTGGGGCTGGACGGGGAGCCCAACGTCACTGGCGGCCGGCAAACGAGCCACGCGACCTTCGGGGGGGTCGACGCTCGTGCGGTCGAGCCATTCGGGGACCGCCGGTCCGCCGACGGCGACCGAATCGGTCGCCATTTTCCGCGAGTGTTCGCGGTTCTTGACCGAAATCTGATCGCCGGGCCGGACGAGGTAGCTCGGGATGTCGAGCTTGCGGCCATTGACCAGGATATGGCCGTGGGTGATGAGCTGGCGCGATTGGGGGCGGCTCAAGGCCATGCCGAGCCGGGTGACGACGTTGTCGAGCCGGCGCTCCAGAAGGGACATGAGGGCATCGCCGGTGTTGCCAGAGCGACGGCTGGCCTCATCGTAATACTTGCGAAATTGCCGTTCGAAGAGCCCATAGAATCGCTTGACTTTTTGCTTTTCCCGGAGGCGAATGGCGTATTCGCTCGCCTTGCCTCGGCGGAATTGGTGCATGCCCGGCACGCCTTCACGGCGATCGACGGCGCACTTAGGCGTGTCGCATCGGGAGCCCTTCAGGAAAAGCTTGGTTCCCTCGCGCCGGCAGAGTCGGCAAACCGGACCAGTGTGACGTCCCATGGCGAATCAACTATCCTCGGTCGCTTGACAATCTTGGAAATTCAGAATTCGGATTCTTGGGCCGGTGAGACTCATCATCGGAGTTCACCGTAATCTCGTACCAAGGATCGGCTTGGTGCCGATTCCCGCGTGCGACCTTGGGTCGCTTAAGATGGTCGTGAAGCCGCGAACCAGGGGTTAAACCCGCCGCTTCTTCGGTGGTCGGCAGCCGTTGTGGGGCAATGGCGTCACGTCCTCGATCGTCTTGATCAAAAGACCCGAGGCCTGAATAGCCGTGATCGCGCTCTCGCGACCCGAGCCTGGCCCCTTGACCTTGACCTCGACTTCCTTGACGCCGTACTTACTCGCCGAGGCGGCGGCCGTTTCGGCGGCTCGCTGGGCGGCGAACGGGGTGCTTTTACGACTTCCCTTGAAGCCGACCGTCCCCGACGACGCCCAGCAAAGGGCGTCCCCATTGGGGTCGGTGATGGTGACCGTCGTGTTGTTGAAGGTCGCCTTGATGTGGACCACGGCTCGACTGACGTTGCGCCTGGTCTTGCGTTTCTTGGCCTTCGCCACGGATCCCGCTCTCCTCTATCGTCTCGCACTAAATCGGTGTTCGCGCCAGGCGGAGGTCCGCGCTTCGCGTGTGAATGGCTGACTCTTGCGATCGGGATCTCGCGATCCGCGATCTGGAACATTTTCCATCGGCGATTGGCTTACATGACCACATCCGTCACGCCGAGAACGGAGTCCATCGACCCTTCCCAGTCGAGCCGGGAACCATTCGCCTCCACGGACGAACGCACCAGGCCCCACCAGGCCGCGAACTAGCGCAATTCCTTCACGCCCTTCTTACCGGCCACCGTCTTTCGCGGGCCCTTGCGGGTGCGTGCGTTGGTTCGCGTGCGCTGGCCGCGAACCGGGAGCCCCTTGCGATGCCTCAGCCCGCGATAACAGCCGATGTCACGCAGCCGCGCGATGCACTGCTGGACCTGCCGCCGAAGCTGACCCTCGACCGTATACTCGTTATCAAGCAGCGAGGCGAGCTTGGCGAGCTCGTCTTCCGTGAGGTCGCGGGCCCGCTTATCAGGGTCGATGCCCGTCTGCTCGCAGAGCCGACCCGCCAAATAAGGGCCAATACCATAGATGTAGCACAGCGAAATTCGCAGGTGCTTATCATTAGGAATGTCAACACCGAGTATACGAGGCATCCGACCGATCTCCGGGGTCTCTGATCTTTCCGCGAATCGCGGGCCCTGTTTTCCGACTGTTCACGAGGCCGTCGTCTCAACCTTGCCGCTGCTTGTGTCGCGGATTGGTGCAGATCACATAGACCTTGCCGTGCCGACGGACAACCTTGCAATGATCACAAATTCGCTTGACGCTGGAACGAACTTTCATGGCGGTTCATCGATCCTATTTCGCGTCCACCACGAGGGGGGACGGCATCACCGAAATTGATGGAAAATTCAGGTCGGCCCCGGTCGAATTGATCATCTTAACGGCGAGATCAATCCCTCGCAAGGGCATCCAACCCAATTATCACGCTTTTTTCATGTCGACCCTATCGTGAGTTGATCCGGCGGGGTGGCGGCCGGGGTGTCCTCGATCAGGGTCAAGATTCGCGGGCCGTCGACGGTGACGGCGACGGTATGTTCAAAATGAGCGCTCGGACGTCGGTCCTTGGTTTCGACGGTCCAGCCGTCGGTGAGCGTGCGGACCTCCTTGGTGCCCACCGCGACCATCGGCTCGATCGCCAGGACGAGACCCGGCTCGAGCTTGATGTCGTGCTTGCGAAGCGACTTGCTCACGAAATTCGGGACCTGGGGTTCCTCGTGCATCGTTTGACCGATGCCGTGGCCCACGAATTTCTCGATGACATGGAAGCCCTGGCTCTTGACGTAACGGTCCATCAGACTGGCGACCTCGGACCAATATCGGCAGCGGCTCATGGCCCGGATCGCCAGGTCGAGGGTCTCGACCGTGACGGACAGGAGCTTTTCCGATTGAGGAGAAGGCTGGCCAATCGCCAGGGTGACGGCCGCGTCTCCGCACCATCCGTTCAGGTTACAGCCCGTGTCGATCGAGACCACGTCTCCCTCGCGGAGCGGCCGGCGGTTGGGAATCCCATGGACCACTTGCTCATTGACGCTGGCGCAGATCACGGCCGGGAACGGCGGCTTCCCCTTGTCGCTGGACGGGTATCCCAGAAACAGAGGCTTGGCGTTGTATTCACGAAAGACGGCGGCCACGACGTCGGCCATGTCGGCGGTGGTGACTCCGGGGGCGGCCATCCGCCGGACCTGGTCGAGGGCCTTGGCCACGACCCTGCCGGCCTCACGCATGAGGGCGATCTCACGCGGACTCTTGAGCTTGATGATCGGCGGAGCGTCGTCCTTCGACCCTTCGCGACCAGGCCGGGGTCGATGCGCCAGGCTCGACAAAAAGCCGGGGATCGACGATCGGGATCCGAGGGAACGATGCGAGGACACGACGCGATTTCCTCCAGCTCGGGTGTGAGCGGCCGTCTCGGTGCGACTATTATGCTTCATAACGCGCGTAAGAACCAACTAGCGGCGATTGACGAGCCCGGTGTAGTTTCGCATCACAAGGTGGCTGTCGATTTTCTGCACGAGGTCCAGGCAAACGCTGATCACGATCAGGAGCCCCGTGCCTCCCAGGAACGACGCGACCGTCCAATCGACCTCGAAGTACCCCTGGACGACCTGGGGAATCACCGCCACGAGCGACAGAAACGCCGCCCCGACATAGGTGATTCGCATCATCACCTTCTCAAGGTAATCCGCCGTCCGGCGGCCAGGCCGATAACCAGGGATGAAACTGCCGTAATCCTTGAGATTCTCGGCCATGTCCTTGGGGTTGAAGGTGATCGCCGTCCAGAAATAGCAGAAAAAGTAAATCAAGATGATGTAGCAGACGGTGTAGACGTAGCTCTGGCGTTGAAACGCCCGCGAGGTCTCGTCGAAAAACGTCGCGAGCAGGGAACCAGGGCTCCACGACTCGGATCTGAGCCCCGCCGTCACCTTCGCCAGGCTGCCAAGCACGAACGACGGGAAGATGAGCAGGCTCGACGCGAAAATAATGGGCATCACGCCCGCCTGATTGACCTTGAGGGGCAGGAACTGCTTGGCGCCACCAAACACGCGACGGCCACGGACGTGTTTCGCCGATTGCGTGGGGATCCGCCGCTGACTCTCCGTGATCGCGATGACCCCCACCACGACCGCGATAAAAAGCCCTATCAGCATCAAAATAGTGGTGATTCCATACTTGCCGGTTTCGGGGACCAACTTGGAACTGGAGTTGTCCCAGAGCCCCTTGAGCGCGACCGGCAGCCGGGCCAGAATCCCGGCCATGATCAGCAGGCTGATCCCGTTGCCGATGCCGTATTCGTCAATTTGCTCGCCGATCCACATCAGAAAGATCGTCCCCGCCGTCATGATGCAGACACAGACGAGTCCGTTGGAGAACCCCCGATAATCGGGGAGGACGACGTTCATCTGGGGGCTCATCATATATTGCACCCAGAAGGCGCTTTGGACCGCGCAGAGAATCACCGTCGCGTATCGCGTATACTCGTTGATCCGTTTGCGACCGCTCTCCCCCTCTTTCATCATGGCTTCCAGGGAGGGAACGACGCTTCCCAGGAGCTGAAAGATGATCGAGGCCGAAATATAAGGCATGATCCCCAGGCCAAAGATCGTACTCATGCCGATCTGGGTGCCGCCGAACATCGCGACGGTCCCGAACAGCTTGCCGGCGGTGTTGCTCGACTGCTGCTCCTCCCAGTTCTTGAGCTGGGCCTGGTTGATGATCGGCAGGGGCACGTAAAAGCCGATCCGGTAGATCGCCAGCAGGGCGGCCGTGAAGAGGATCTTCCGCCTCAGCTCGGGTACCTTGAAGATCGTGAGCAATTTGTCCACGGCGATTTCCTCGTCGGGCGGTGGTCAGGGTCTTGGGGTTGGCGTGGCCGGTCGCCATCCCGACAACCCGGGGAATTCAGGAATCGCGGCCGGCGAGAGGCCGATCGCACTCGAGCGTAATGGGACATCGCGGCGGGACTTCCTCGCTCGCCGCGACCCTTGCCGGACAGACCCGATCGATCGCGATCAATCGGGCGTCTTGACCTTGGTCCGCCGACGGACGGCATGCGGTTCGTAGGCGACGGTGACGGTCTTGCCCCCCGCCGCGGCGATCTTCTGGGCGGCCGATTCGCTGAACTTGGTGGCGTGAACCTCGAGCGGCTTCGAGATCGCCCCATCGCCCAGGATCTTGATGCCGTCGAATTCCTGCCCCTTCACGAGACCCTTGTCGCGGAGCGCCTTCTCGTCGACGACCGCTCCGGCCTCGAATTGGGTTTCGAGTTCCGAGAGGTTGACGATCACGAAAAACTTCTTGAACGCGCCGTTGAAAAAGCCTCGCTTGGGAACCCGCCTGGCCAGGGGCATTTGACCCCCCTCGAAAATCGGGCTGAGCTTGAACCCCTGGCGCGAGGAGTGCCCCTTGTGCCCCTTGGTCGAGGTCTTGCCGTGCCCCGAGCCGATACCCCGGCCGACCCGCTTGCGCTTCTTGTTCTTATGAATGCCTTGATGGACGTCGTGGAGTTGCATCAGAGCGTGACTCCTCGCAGACGAGCAATCTCGTCCTTGGTGCGAAGTTGGGTCATGGCGTTGATCGCCGCCTTGACGAGGTTGAGCTTGTTATTCGAGCCAAAGCTCTTGGTCAGGATGTCGCGGACGCCCGCCGCCTGCACGACCGCGCGGACAGCCCCCCCCGCGATGACGCCGGTGCCGGGGCTCGCGGGCATCATGAGCACCCGGGCCGCCCCATGGCGTCCGATCACCGCGTGAGGAATCGTCCCACCCCGCAGGTGGACTCGCTTGATTTGCTTCTGGGCGTCCTTGACCCCTTTTTCAACGGCTGGCGGGACCTCGTTGGCCTTGCCATAGCCCCAACCCACCTGACCCTGACCGTTGCCCACCACCACGAGGGCGTTGAAGCTGAATCGCCTCCCCCCCTTGACGACGGCGGCGCAGCGGCGGATCGACACCACGCTTTCGCTCCATCCTCCACGGTCGCGATCGCGATCGCGCTCTCGAGCTTCGCCTGCCACGCAATGACTCCTCGCGGACCAAGTATCCGCCCTGAATGTCGCCTTCGATCCGCCCCGGGCGGATCCCTCGGTAAACGTTCGTTGATTCAAGCCCAGAAGCCGAGAGACTCGCCCTGGGAAGCCCCCATGGACCATCGCCCCGGTCGTGTTCAGAACAACAGGCCCGCCTCGCGAGCGGCGTCCGCCAACGCGGCCACGCGTCCGTGATATTTGTAGCTTCGACGGTCGAAGCAAATCTTGTCAATACCGGCGGACTTGGCCCGCTCGGCCACGATCCGGCCGACCACGGCGGCGGCGGCCTTATTGCCGCCGTATTTGACCTGGGCGCGGATCTCGGGATCGCGCGTGCTGGCCTGAACCAGGGTCGACCCAGCCTGATCGTCGACCATCTGGGCATAGATGTGCTTCGAACTCCGGAACACGGCCAGTCGGGGCCGTTCGGGAGTTCCAAACAAGCGGTTGCGCACCCGGTGCAGACGCCGCTGGCGTCGCACCTGCACAAGCCGTTGTTGGTTGGCGGTATTCACGGGACGATCCTCGACGAAAGAGGCCCGGTCGCGATCACGTCGCGACCCCTAGGCCCCATGATAACTCACTTGGACGATCCAAACGCCTTGCCGGCCTTCTTGCGGACGGTTTCACCTTCGTAACGAATTCCCTTGCCCTTGTAAGGCTCGGGGGGGCGGACCTTACGGACCACGGCGGCGAACTGGCCGACGGCCTGCTTGTCGGCCCCCTGGATCACGATGTGGGTCGGGTCCGGAACCGCGACGCTCACCCCCTTGGGAGCCTCGAGCACCACCTGATTCGCGTAGCCCACCTGAAGCGCGACCGTATTGGCCTTCTTGAGCTGGGCCTGATAACCCACCCCCACGATCTCGAGCTTCTTGGTGTAACCGTTCGTGACCCCTTCCACCATGTTGTTCACCAGGCTACGGGTCAAGCCGTGAAGCGCCCGGTTGAGCCGCTCGTCATCCTGGCGCGTGACCAAGATCTGCTTGGCCGCCGCGTCGTACGCCACCCCAATCTCCGGGCGATGGGTGAATTCAAGCTTCCCCTTGGGCCCCTCGACCGAGATCGTGCGTTCGGCGATCGAGATTTTCACGGCCGGCGGCACGACGACCGGCTTTCGACCGATTCGAGACATCTTTGGGTCACCTTTTTCCTATGTTCGAGTCAAGTGGTTCGCGCCCGAGCGACGAAGCCAGGAGCCGCCCCACGGACCGGAGCGTCACGTCCCGTGGGTTCTCAGTGAATCAAGGCCAGTACTTCGCCGCCGACCTTCTCGGCCCGGGCGCGGCGGTCGCTCAGAACCCCGCGAGGCGTGCTGATGATCTGGATTCCCAGCCCACCCAGGATCGGCCGGAGATCGCGATAGCCCTTGTAAACCCGGCACCCGGGCTTGCTCACGCGGTCGATGCGGTTGATCAGCCGCTCGCCATTGGGGCCATATTTCATGTGCAGACGAAGCGTCCGGGCGGGAACCGTCTCGAGCTCCTCGTAGTCCCAGATATAGCCTTCGTCCTTGAGCACCTGGGCGATCCCCTTGCGCATGATCGACGCGGGCATCTCGATGAAGGTCCGCTCAATGCGGACGGCGTTGCGAATCCGGGTCAGCATGTCGGCGATCGGGTCGGTCATCATGGCGAACGGGCCTTCATAATCCATCGCGGGTAACGGGGCCGGCCGCGGTTCGAATCGGAACCGGGGGCCGCGTCGGCGCGACGGGGAGTTCGGTCTTCTCGGGGGGCGATCGGTTCCGTCGCCGGCAAACAGGCCGGCGATTCCGACCGCGGATCCACGCGGGTTTGGTTCAAGGCGGGACCTCGGGAGGGTTCACGAATCCCCCCGCGCTCGCCGCGGCCCGAAATCGGGCCTGGGTGACTACCAGCTCGCTTTCTTCACTCCAGGAATCAGGCCCCGGCTGGCCAGATTTCGAAAACAGATCCGGCAAATGCCGAACTTACGGTAAAATCCCCGGGGACGCCCGCAAAGCCGACAACGATTACGATGTTGCACGGCGAATTTCCGCGGCGTCTCGGACCTGATCTTCTGGGCTTTGGTCGACATCTTGCGGCTCACCCAATTCAAAAAAAAACGCCCTATCCCATCCTCCATCGCGAATCGCTCGAAAACGCGATCCGTGATCCCCCCCCGGCTTAGTTGGCCTTGGTCGGCAGCCGGAACGGCAGCCCGAACGCCTTGAGCAGTTCCCGAGCCTGATCGTCGGTCGGAGCGGTCGTCACGATCGTGATGTCCATCCCCTGGGTATGCTGAATTCGGTCGGCGTCGATCTCCGGAAACACCACCTGCTCGGCCAGACCCAGACTGTAATTGCCGTGCCCGTCGAAACTGTTGGGGTTCACCCCCCGGAAGTCGCGAATACGAGGCAGGGTGATCGAGATCAAACGATCCAGGAATTCATACATTCGCCGACCCCGCAGGGTCACCTTGCAGCCAATGTCGTTTCCCTCGCGAAGCCGGAAGCTCGACACCGAGGTCTTGGCCTTCGTGATGACTGGCTTCTGACCGCAAATCTTGCCCAGCGAATCCACGGCCGCCTCAAGCACGGCCTTGTCTTGCGTGGCCCGGCCGACCCCCATGTTGATCACGATCTTGGAGAGCTTCGGGATCGCCAACGCGTTCGCGTGGTTGAACTTGACGGCGAGCGCGGTCGCGATGTCCTTTTTGTAGAGATCGAGCAAACGAGCCATGACGATCGTCCTTACCAGTTATCAGTCGAGCAGTCGAATTCAGTTCGGGGAGATCCCGGCGGTCGCGAAACACCATCGACCGGTCGGTCTGGTCCTCACGCGGTCAAGATGACTTGCTAGCCTTCGCCTTGGCGAGGTGGGCCGGCTTCCTGGGTCCCAGATTGCCCAGGCCCGCTCCACACGCCTTACAATAACGTTCCTTGCGTCCGTCGTCCGTGTACCGTCGTCCGACACGGACTCCGCGATTGCACTTCGAGCAAACCAGGAGCACGTTCGAGACGTCGACCGGCATCTCCTTGGAAAGCCGCCCACCACCCGGATTCTTGGCGCTGGGACGCAGGTGCCTGTAGACCCGATTGACCCCCTCGACGACGATCTTGCCGCGCTCGGGAATCACCCGCAGTACCTTCGCGATCCGCCGGTCCGTCGGGGTTCCCCGATCGTCGCCAGTGATCACTTCCACTTGGTCGTCCTTACGTATCATCATGTTAGTGCTCGTTCTCTCACGGGCCGGCGGAATCGGGACCAGGGTCAGACCACCTCGGCCGCCAGGCTGATGATCTTCATGAACTGGCGGTCGCGCAATTCGCGGGCGATGGCCCCAAAAATACGCGTCCCACGGGGGTTTCGATCATTGTCGATCAGGACCACGGCGTTGCGGTCGAACTTGACATAGGAGCCGTCGACCCGGCGGGTCTGGTTGCGGGTCCGCACGATCACGCACCGCACCACGTCGCCAGCCTTGACATCCCCGCCGGGGCTCGCCTTCTTGACGCTGGCGATGATGGTGTCGCCGATGCCGGCCGAACGTCGCTTATAGCGCGACGCGCTACCCCCCAGGACCTTGATACACATCACTTCCTTGGCACCGGTGTTGTCGGCCACGTCGAGCCGAGTCTGCATCTGGATCATGGCCTCTACGCCTTTCGCTTTCGTCGACTCCTCCCGTGGGAGGGGCTCTCATGAACTCGGTCCAAGCGATCGTCACGGCCGCGGTTCGATGTGAACCGCGGGGTTGGCTGGCTACGCTCGCGAAATCAACGGGCCGTTTCGTCCTCGCCGGCAAGCGCTTGCTGAGCGCCCGGGCGGACGATTCGGGTGATCCGCCACCGCTTGAGCCGCGACAGCGGCCGCGTCTCCATGATTTCCACCATGTCTCCCTTGCGGGAGCTGTTGGACTCATCGTGCGCGTGGCAGATCGTACGCCTCTTGAGCATCTTGCCATACTTCGGGTGCGGCACCAGCCGCTCGACCACGACCCGGCGGGTCTTGGTCATTTTGTCGGAGGCGACCATCCCGATCTCCGTCTTGCGACGGCCGCGGGGCGGCGATGGGGGGTTCGCGGGGCTGGTCTCACTCATGAAATTCTCGTGGGAAACAAGTCGTCTCACTCAATAAAAAGATCAGGTCTCATGGGGTCTCAGACGGCGGCCTTCACGCGTTCGATCTCGCGAAGCCGCAGGATGGTCTTGACGCGGGCGATTTCACGCTTGGCCTTGACGATCTCGCTCGGGGCCTCGAGCCGTTCGGTCTCGCTTTGCAGCCGCAAGCGAAAGAGGCTTTGCTGGACTTCGCGGAGCAAGAGCTCAAGCTGGTCGTCGGATTGTTCGCGAAGCTCGGCGGGCTTGGACACGGAACGTTCTCCCTGGCTAGATCGTGGGTCGGCGGGTGACGAATCGGCAGGTCACCGGCATTTTATGGGCCACCCTGGCGAACATGACGCGGGCGGCTTCTTCTGACAGTCCACTCACCTCGTAAAGGATCGTTCCGGGCTTGATCACGGCGGCCCAGAACTCAACCTCTCCCTTCCCCTTGCCCATTCGGGTCTCGGCGGGAATCGAGGTCACGCTCTTGTGGGGAAAAATCCGGATGTAGATCTTACCCCCCCCCTTGACCGCCTGGCTGGCGACCACGCGACCGGCCTCGATCGTCTGGGCGCTGATCCGCCCGGGCTCGAGCGCTTGCAGTCCAAACTCGCCGAACGAGACGTAATTGCCGCGGGTGGCGTTACCTTTTACGCGGCCTTTTTGGCTTTTTCGAAACTTGACCCGCTTGGGCATCAGAGCCATCGCCGGCCTCCACTTTCAAATAGTCGCCCTGGTTGACCCACACCTTGATCCCGATATTGCCCTGGGCCGTGCTGGCCTCGGCGAAACCATAGTCGATCCGCGCCCGCAGCGTGCTCAAGGGGACCGACCCCGCGGCCGATGCCTCGGTCCGCGACATCTCAGCGCCCCCAAGTCGACCGGAGAGCTGGATCTTCACCCCCTTGGCCCCCCCATCCATCGTTTGCTCGATCGATCGCTTGATCGTGCGGCGAAAGCTCGAACGCTTCTGAAGCTGCTCGGCGATGTCCTCGCTGATCAACTGAGCGTCGATCTCGGGACGCGAGACCTCGACGATCTTGATCTCGATCCGACGCCCAGTCAGCGTCTGAAGATCCTTCTGGAGAACCTCGACCTCGGCCCCCTTGCGCCCGATGATCACCCCCGGCCGCGCCGTGAATAAAAGAACGGTCACCGCGTCGCGGGTTCGCTCGATCTCGATCTTGGGGATTCCCGCGAAGCCATATTTCTTCTTGATGGCCGCGCGGATCTTGAAATCCTCGACGAGCAGGTCGGCGAATTCGTGCTTGGAAGCGTACCAGCGGCTCCGCCAGTCCTCCATCACGCCGACTCGAAATCCCGTCGGTCTGATTTTTTGACCCATCTTCGTCTCACCTCTCGGCCGGTGTCATTGAATTCCAGGAGATTCTCGCGGTCCGTCTTCCGCCGGACGGTTTTCCTTGAGCCGGGGCTTGAACCACAAGCCCGCGGCGGGTTCTGTCACTCGTCCTCGGTCGCCGCCTGGTCGCCCGCGGTCAGCGCGTTCAAGTCGGCCAGCCCGATGGCGATGTGCGCGGTCCGGCGGCGAATCAGATAGGCCATCCCCCGCGCCCTGGGCATGAGCCGCTTGAACATCGGACCTCCATCCCCACGGGCGTCGACCACCACCAGGTCGCCCACGCCCCGAACCCCCTGCTCCTCGGCGTTGGCCATCGCGCTTTTCAGGACCTGCTCGATCATCCGGGCACCCCGGTGCGGCATGTATCTCAGCCGATCAAGCGCGTCATCGGCGTAGTGGCCGCGGATCAGGTCAAGCAGCGGACGCACCTTGCGGACCGAAATCCGTGCGAATCGATGAGTTGCCTGATAGTCTGCGATCATGCTCATGGCCAGGGTCTCGTGCGATCTGGTCCACGTCTTCCCAGGAGGGAGACGGCGGGACGGGCGTCATCATTCCAGAAACGTTGGTTTGTACTCACACGATCCGCCACTGTCTGGTCCCACGACCAGACGGTGACGCGGAAGGATTTATTTCTTGGGGCCGGACTTGGAGGCCTTGCCACCGTGACCGCGGAACGTTCGGGTCGGCGCGAACTCGCCGAGCTTGTGGCCGACCATGTCCTCGGTAACATACAGCTTCACGAAATTTCGGCCGTTATGAATGGCGAAATGCTTGCCGATAAACTCAGGCACGACCGTGCAGGCGCGAGCCCAGGTCTTGATCGGGTCTCGATTGCCGCTCGACTCGGATCGAGCAACCTTCTCGAGCAACCGATCGACGACATACGGTCCTTTTTTCAGCGAACGTCCCATGGCGCGTCCTATCCCATCCTCGCAAAAGCCTCTGGCCGCTTGCTCGACGACGTTGGCCGCCGCCGAACGCGTGATCTCGTCCCCGGATTAGATCTTGAGCTGGCCGTAGCGCACGCTGCGGCGTCGACGAATGATGGCCTTGTTCGAGGGCTTCCGCGGTCGGCGGGTCTTCCCTCCCTTGGCGAGCACCCCGGTGGGTGAGCACGGATGCCGTCCACCCGATGTTCGTCCCTCGCCACCCCCCATCGGGTGATCGACGGGATTCATCGCCACACCGCGCACATGGGGCCGCCGGCCCAGCCATCGCGACCGCCCAGCCTTGCCCAGCCGCACATTCATGTGGTCGGAATTACCAACCATCCCGATAGTCGCCCGGCAAACCGCCGGAATCCGGCGAACTTCGCCCGACGGGAGCGTGATCTGAGCCCAGCTCCCCTCGCGAGCCGTCAGGACCGCCCCGACCCCGGCCGAGCGACAGAGCTTGCCCCCACCCCCCGGTTGCATCTCGATATTGTGGATCGTGAGGCCCGTCGGGATCCGTGATAACGGAAGACAGTTGCCCAACTTGGGCTCGGCGTCGGGGCCGCTGGAGACCACCATCCCCGCCTTGAGCCCCTCGGGCGCCAAGATATAGCGCTTAACCCCGCTGGGATACCGAATGAGCGCGATCCGAGCCGATCGATTCGGGTCGTACTCGATATGGGTCACGGCGGCCTGCTCTCCGTCGTGGTCCTTACGTGTCCAGTCAATCACGCGATACATTCGCTTGTGGCCGCCGCCACGGTGACGGACCGTGATGAAACCCTGATTGTTCCGCCCCCCCGTCTTGCGCTGGGGTTCGGTCAGTGACTTCTCGGGTTTCTTGTTCTTGTCGGTGAGCTCGGAAAAATCGCTCACCGTCGCGTTCCGCCGTCCCGGGCTGGTCGGTTTGTAGGTTCGTATGCCCATCGAACGAGTCCCCTGCCTGCCACGACGCCTCGCGACGTCAAATCCAACTCGAGTTCCCGGTGATTCGACTCCGACGAGGAGGCGACTCACCCGCGTGGATCAATAAAAGTTAATGCGGTAATCGTCATGCAGGCTTACGATGGCCTTTTTCCAGTTTCGCATCCGGCCCAGCTTCTGGCGGTAGCGGCGGGGCTTGCCCCGACGATTCTGGATTCGCACGTTCGAGACCTTGACCTCGAAGAGCGTCTCGACCGCCAGCTTGATCTCGGTCTTGGTGGCGAGCTGGTTGACCTCGAAGGTGTAGGCGTTGTGCCGTTCCGAAAGGTGCGTGGCCTTTTCCGTGATGAGCGGGCGCAGGATGACCTGGTAGGGCTCGAGCACGGGGCCGTCCCGTTCGTATTCAGGCGGTCGACGGAGCGTGACCATGGATCAGCCCTCGGAGGCCACGGCGGTGTCGGTCGCCGAGGCCTGGGTTGACGACTTGCCCTGGGTCTTGAGAGCCGCGAGCGCCTCGCGGGTCAGGATCAGGTAGCGTTGTCGCAGGATGTCGTAAGTATTGAATTCCGCCACGGGGGCGACCTTGACCCCCTCGATGTTGCGGACGCAGCGGTGCACCAGGGGATCGTGGGTCGGCAAACCCAGGAGGATCGACCGGCGATCGAGTGTCCGCCGTCGGGCGCGGAGCTTGGTCTCGCCGACCGCCTCGACGTTTTCGTCGTCCTTCAGGTCGGGCCGCTTGATCAGGCCGAGGATCTTGACGAATTCCTTGGTCTTGGCGGTCTTGGTCGGTAGTTCGTCGACCACGATCGCCTGATGGTCCTGGAATTTGGACAGAAGCGCCATGCGGGTGGCCAACCGGACGGCCTTCTTGGGCATGCTGTAGCGATAATCCCGGTTGCGACGAGCGAAGGCCGCGCCGCCCCCCTTACGCTTGTTGGTACGCTTGGCCCCGGCCCGGGCGTTGCCCGTCCCCTTCTGTCGGAACAGCTTCTTGCCGGATCCCGCGACGTCGGCTCGTCCCCGGGTGTTCACCGTGCCGACCCGCCGCGCCGCCAGATGCATGACGACGACGTCGTGGAGGAGTTGTTTGTTGATCGTGCCGCCGAAATCGGCCGGATCGACGGTTTCCACGCCGATCTGTTCGCCGGCGGGATTGAATACGGGTACTGTCAACATTGTGATAAGTCCGATTCTCGATCACCCGAACGTCCGAGGTCGTGCCCCGGTGCCGCCCTGGCGCGACCTGAGCCTAGATCCGGTTTGTTTGCCTTACGGTGAGATATCCGCCGTTGGGACCAGGGACCGCGCCCCGGATCAGCAGGAGATTATTGGCCGGATCGACCCGCACGACCTCGAGATTGCGAACCGTCACCTGGGCGTGGCCGAAGTGGCCTGGCTTGCGAATGCCCTTCTGGGTGCGGGCCGGATCGGCGCTGGGGCCCGAAGAGCCGGGATGGCGGTGCATTCGCTTGACACCGTGAGTCGCCCGCAGACCACGAAAGCCGTGCCGCTTCATGACACCCGCGAAGCCCCGTCCCTTGCTCGTGCCGATCACGTCGACCCGACCAATCGAGCCAAACACTTCCACGGTGAGAGTCTGGCCGGCCGCGACCTCGCTCGGCCCTTCCTGGCGAATCTCGCGAACATACCGCTTGGGCTCGGCGTCAACCTTGCGGGCGTGACCACGCTCGGATTGCCGGGCGTTCTTCCGCTTGCGGTCGTCAAACCCGAGTTGCACCGCGTGGTAGCCGTCGCGCTCCGCGGTGCGAACCTGCAATACGGTGCAGGGTCCACATTGGAGCACGGTCACCGGCACCACCGTGCCGTCGTCCTTGTAAAGCTGGGTCATTCCAACCTTACGACCCAGAAGTCCAACACGCATCGTCAAGCTCCGCCTTTGAGGGTACGGACCCGATTGCCGGCCCAACCGCGAGCGGGAAACCCCGATCGCTGGGCCGTGATCGCACCTGGAGTGGAGGAGGTTTCATCGCGAATCGCCGCCAGGCATCACGGCGATCCGGTCGTCGGGCCTTTCGCCTCGGGAACAAGCCCGAGCGAGACACCCGACGCCGCCGGACAAACAAATGGAACCCGACGGCCCCATTCGGTCCAGGAAACCATCAATCTCATTGCAACCTACCGAAACAACGCGAATGCCACGATCAGCTTCCCGACGGGGAGGCCTTGATCTTGATGTCCACGCCCGCCGGAAGGCTTAGTTTATTCAGGGCGTCGATCGTCTTGTTCGTGGGCTGGACGATGTCAATCAGACGCTTGTGCGTCCGGATCTCAAACTGCTCGCGCGACTTTTTGTCGATGTGCGGGCTGCGGAGAACCGTGTAACGCTCAATGCGCGTCGGCAGCGGTATCGGGCCGTGGACGATCGCCTCGGTCCGTTTGGCCGTGTCGACGATATCCTTGGCGGATTGGTCCAGGATGGTGTGGTCGTACGCTTCCATCCTGATGCGGATCCGATCGTTGCTTAAGCCTGCCACCGCGCGATAGTCCTTCCCAAACACAAGGCGAATCGAAAACCTCGACCGAGGGGCTTTCAACAAACCCCGCGAATCACGTAGGAAACGAAGATAGTACCAACCCCCCCGCGACCCGTCAACGCGACTCGCCCCGATTTTTCTTCGCGACGGGCTTTTCCTCTATTTTCGGTTTTCGATTTTCGATTCTCTATCGAAGCGGGAAAAATCGCCAGGTGATCGGCGGTCGGGTCGATGTCCAATGGTTCTGGTCGCGTCGGTGGAAGTGGTGGAGGGGGGCTCCGCTCGACGGATGCTTGGGCCAAGATCAATCCACGCTCTCACGTTCTTGATGTATTTTGAGCGTCCGTGTAAACTCATGAAACCGCACGCAAGGAAAAATCCGATCAATTCAAGATAAGACGTCTCGTGATGACGGGAGTGGGTTCGGCGGTCTTGTTTCGCGTGTGCGAGGCTGATCGTCCGAAGTACCGACCTCCCATTGGCTGGATGCCCGCGGAAAGGGCTACGACCGCGTCATGCCATGTTCCCTGCCCGAGGCCATCTTGGATTGCTTGATCCCGTCCGCGCGAGGGTCTATCACCCCCTTCGCGGTTCGAGAGTTCGATGGGCTTTCTCGAGAGGGGTCGACGCGTGTTTCCTTGAACCTGGTTCGCGGATATCTCTCGAGGGACGCGTCGTCACCACGTCGTCATGATCGATCGCGGGCCTATCACACAATGGACATCATGCAATGAGCATAGTCGAGAGCATGCAGGGGTTTGTCGAGGAGAATCTGTCGTTGCTCACTCCTCTTGAGCAGATCTGGCAGCCCACCGATTATTTGCCCGACCTCACGGCCGAGGACTGGTCGCCGCGGCTCGGGCGGTTTCGCGAGACGGCCGAGCGGCTTCCCGACGATTTGCTGGTGATCCTGGTGGGGAACATGATCACCGAGGAGGCTCTTCCCAACTATACGCTCTCGCTGGGTCGGATCGCCAAGGATCCCACAGGGACGACCGACACCCCCTGGGCGCGGTGGCTTCGGGGCTGGACGGCGGAGGAGAATCGGCACGGCGACTTGCTCAATGCGTATCTCCGGTTAACTGGGCGGGTCGACATGCGGTCCGTCGAGTTGACCATCCATCATTTGATCCGCAATGGCTTCTCGACGGGGGGTGAGGGGGACGATTACGCGGGGTTGATCTATGCCTCGTTTCAGGAGCGGGCGACCCGGCTGAGCCATGGCAATCTGGCCAAGCTCGCCGCGGATCGGGGCGAGGAGAATCTGGCCAGGATCTGCCGCAAGATCGCGGCCGACGAGACCCGGCACGAGGTGTTTTACACCAAGGTCGTGGGGGAATTGTTCGAGCGCGATCCCGAGACGACGATCCTGGCGTATCGAGGGATGCTGAGACGGCTGGTGGCGATGCCCGGGAGCCGGATGTCGGATGGGCGCGACCAGAATCTCTTCGACCATTACGCCGCGGTGGCGCAGCGGACCGGAGTTTATACAACCCGTGATTATGCGTCGATTATTCGACACTTGAACGCGGCCTGGGGTTTGGAGACCCGTTCGTTCGCGGGCAAGGCGGCGAAGGCGGCCGATTATCTTTGCGGCCAGCCCGAGCGTTACGAGCGGCTCGCCGACGAGATCGAGAGTCGGATCGCTGAGCAGCCGACGGTGCCGTTTTCGTGGATTCACGATCGCGCGATGTGATTGGGATCAAGGGACTGGCGGGGCTTGAGGAATCGGATATCCTTCGCGGGTCGATGGGTTTTCCCCGTGATTTGGGCGGGGGGATGAAAAGGGAAGCCGGTGAGAATCCGGCGCGGGCCCGCCGCTGTATTCGGCGAGAGGCTCGGGCATGAGAAGCCACCGCGGCGAACACGCCGTGGGAAGGTCGCCCGGGAATCGAACGTGGCCGTAAGCCAGAAGACCTGCCCATCGAGCGATGCCATTGGCGCCTCGGACCCGGGCGCGCGGCAGGCTTGGTTTTCGCGCGTGCGGAACCCTCCTGCGCTTCCTCTTGAACTTGATTTGTTTCGCGGCTTGCATCGAGGGGTTGTATTTCTTTGGAGCGTTCGCCTATGTCTATTTCCTGTGATCGAAGGGGCTACTCCATGGCTTGGCGACCGGGACGAACTGGGTTTTCCGTGATGAGAGCGCGCACATCGCGTTTGCCTTTAGCGTGATCGCGACGGTACGTCGGGAGCAGCCGGATCTTTTTGACGAGTCCATGGAAGCGGACGTCGTGGCGATGATCCGGGAAGCCGTCGATTGCGAGGCGGCGTTCGCCCAGGATGTCCTGTCCCAGGGGGTGGTGGGCATGAGCCACCGGGACCCGCGCAAGTATCTGGAGTACGTGGCCGATCGCCGCCTGGAATCCCTGGCACTCAGGCCGGTGCATGGTTCTCGCGATCCGTTCGCCTTCATGGAGCTTCAGGACGTGCGGGAGCCGCGAACCTTATTGAGCGTCGCGATTCGGCCTACCAGGTTGGCGTGACGGGCGAGTGTGGTCCTTGGCGAGGAATTCCGAGGGCGAGCTGGTTGGGATTGCCGGCGCTGGAGCCGGGAGGGACTTACATCCCGGCCAGGGCCTCGAGCATGCTGTCGGGCGCGGGGGCGTACTCGAGGGGTTCCATGGTGTAGCCCGCCCTGCCCTGGCTCAGGCTACGGACGGCGGTGGAATAACCGAACATCTTTTCGAGTGGGGCACGGGCGTCGATCACCATCAGCTTGCCGCGGTTCGAGGTCTGGTCGATGAGGGCTCGGCGGCTTGAGAGGTCGGCCGTGATTCCGCCCAGGTAGTCCTCGGGGGTCACGACTTCCAGGCGCATGATGGGTTCGAGCAAGACCGAGCCGGCTTCCTGGACGGCTTTTCGCAAGGCGTCGCCGGCGGCGAAGCGAAATGCGATGTCGTTGGAATCAACGTCGTGGACGTCGCCATCGGTCAGGGTGACCTTGAGATCGACCAGGGGATATCCCGTGCGCCCTCCCGACTTGGCTTCCTCGCGCAGGCCGGCCTCGATGGCTGGGATGAATTCCGCGGGGATCACCCCCCCCTTGAGCTTGTTGACGAAATGGAGCACGGGGGCCCCCTTGGGCTGGGTTTCGGGTTCGAGCTCGATGGTCACCCGGGCGTAGAGCCCGGATCCGCCGGTCTGGCGGATGCAGGTTCCCTCGACGCGCTTGACGGCGCGTTTGACGGTTTCGCGATAGCTGACCCGAGGCCGGCCGACGTGAACTTTCAGGCGGAAGTCGCGGATCATCCTGTTCTTGAGGATCTCGAGGTGAAGCTCGCCCATGCCGGAGATCAGGGTTTGGCCGGTTTCCTCGTTGACGCGGAAGGTGAAGGTCGGGTCTTCGCGGGCCAGCGCGATCAGGGTATCGGCGAGCTTTCCCTTGTCGGCTGAGCTCACGGGTTCGATGGACATGCTCATGACGGTTTCGGGGAATTCGATGCGTTCGAGCAGGATCGGGTGGGTGGCGTCGCAGAGGGTGTCGCCGGTGACGGAGTCCTTGAGCCCGACGATACCCACGATGTCGCCGGCCAGGGCCTCGGCGATTTGTTCGCGGTCGTCGGCGCGGATGTGATAGAGCCGCGAGCAGTTTTCCTTTTTGTCCTTGCCGGGGTTGTAGACTCGGCTGCCCGCCTTCAGGCGGCCGGAATAGATCCGGGCGAACGACAGATCGCCGTGGGCGTCGTTGGTGATCTTGAAGACGAGGGCGGCGAAGGGTCCATCGGGGTCGGCTTCGCGGTGAAGTTCGGTCCCTTTCTTGGGGTGCGTGCCGATGACGGGGGGGCGGTCAAGGGGGCTGGGAAGGTAAAGCGCGACCGCGTCAAGCAGGCGCTGAACGCCCACGTAGCGGAGGCTCGAGCCGCAGAGGACCGGATGCCCCCGCCCGGTCAGGGTGACGCGCCTCAGGGCCGCCTCGATGGCCGCCGGCGCGAGATCGCCCCCCTCGAGATGGTCCATGTAAATCTCGGTGAAGACCTCGTCCATTTCCGAGAGCGAGTTGAGCAGGCGCTCTCGCCAGAGCTCGGCCTCGGGCATGACGTCGTCGGGGATCGGGACCTCGGTGATCGTCGAGCCCATGTCCTCGGTCTTGTAAAAGAGCGCTCGCATGGTGATGAGATCGATCAGGCCGCGGAATTCGCCCATGCTTCCCTCGGGCCCCGCGCCGATGGGGATCTGGAGGGGGATCGGGTGGCTCTCGACCAGGCGGTCGCCGATCTCATCGAAGACGCGCTCGAACTCCGCGCCGATGCGGTCGAGCTTGTTGATGAAGCAGATTCGCGGGACACGGTACTTCGCGGCCTGGCGCCAGACGGTTTCGCTTTGGGCCTCGACTCCCTCGACGGCCGAGAAAACCACGACAGCGCCGTCGAGCACGCGCAGCGAGCGCTCGACCTCGGCCGTGAAGTCGACGTGGCCTGGGGTGTCGATGATGTTAATCAGGATCGGTTTTCCGG
>JAKBAP010000430.1 GCA_021808995.1 Planctomycetota bacterium
ACTTGGCCCCTGAGCCGTTTCCCCAGCCTGACATAGGGGGCCAGGTCGCCCGTCTCGAAAATCGGGACCTCGACCCCGTCAAAGCCGATCGCCTTGAGCTGGTCGAGGATCGGGTCGAGCGCCTCGGTGACGTGGGTGGTCCAGAGCAAGAGGTTCATGCCGATTTTCATGGGTTCCAACCTGCGATCGGGCCAGGGAAGCGATGCGAGAAAGAGGATCAAACCGGGACGACCGCTTCCCACTTGTGGTGGTCGGCCGAATCGAGGACGGCATCGCAGACCGCCTGGGTGGCGAGCGCGTCCCGAAACGTCGGCGATGTCGGCGCTCCCTTGGCGGTGTTGGTCAAGAAGTCGGCGACCTGATGGACAAAGGTATGTTCATAGCCAATTTGCAGGCCCGGAACCCACCAGTGCTTCATGTAGGGCATGTCGCCATCGGTGACGTGGATCGACTTCCAGCCGCGGATCAGGGAATCGTCGGCGTAGTCGAAATACTGGAGCCGGTGCAGGTCGTGGAGGTCCCACTTGAGCGAGGCTTTTTCGCCGTTGACCTCGAAGGTATAAAGCGCCTTGTGTCCGCGGGCGTAGCGGGTCGACTCGAAAAGGCCCAGCGAGCCGTTCTCGAACCGACACAGGAACGCGCAGGCGTCGTCGATCTTGACCGGCTCGACCTTGCCGGTGAGGCTGTGCTTGCGTTCCTTGACAAAGGTCTCGGTCATGGCGCTCACGGTTTCGATGTCGCCGTTGAGCCATAGCGCGGTATCGATGCAGTGGGCGAGCAGGTCGCCGGTGACACCCGATCCGGCGGCCGCCGCGTCGAGCCGCCAAAGCCCCGTCCCCCCCTGCGGAAGATCGGCCGAGATCGTCCAGTCTTGAAGGAACTGGGCTCGATAATGAAAGACCTTGCCCAACCGGCCGGCCGCGATCAGTTCCTTGGCCAGGGAGACCGCCGGCACTCGGCGATAGTTGTACCAGACGGTGTTGGCCACGCCGGCCTTTTCGACCGCGTCGACCATGGCGTGCCCCTCGACCAGGTTCATCGCCAGCGGCTTTTCGCAGAGGATCATCTTGCCCGCCGCGGCGGCCGCGATCGCGATCTCGGCATGGGTATTGTTGGGCGTGCAAATATCGATGGCGTCGATGTCCTTGCGCTCGATGAGCTTACGCCAGTCGGTCTCGATCGATTCGTAGCCCCAGTTCGCGGCGAAGGCCTTGGCCCCGTCGGCCGTCCGGCCGCAGACGGCCTTCAAGACCGGCGCGTACGGAAGGTCGAAAAAGTCGCCGACTCGCTTGTACGCGTTGGAATGCGTTCGGCCCATGAATCCATAGCCGACCAAGCCAATATTCAGAGGTTTCTTGCTCATCGCCGCTCCCAGAAGAAATCAAACTATCTTTATGAACGAGGCCCCGAATCGGGACCGCCAGGGGTTGTGAGCCGGCTCTCAGGCGATCCAGCCGTGGGCGTCGCGGACCTTGATCATCGAGGCCAGGACGTCGGTCCAGGTTTGCTGTTTCATCATCACCTCGTTGGGGAACATGCAGCCGTCCCAGCAGATGTGATTGACCGCCTTGGTGAGCGCGCCCGATTCGTCGCGGAGCCAGAACCCCGCGTGATGGGGGATGTCGAGCTTGCCGTTGGGGTCGTTCGCCAGACAGTGGCGGCCGGTGTGGTCATGGTCGCCCGAGCCAAAAACGGTGGCGTCGTTCTGGGCGACGTGAAAATCGAGCGTCCAGGGGCGAAGCGCCCGCGTGAGCGTCCGCAGGGCGGCGTCGAGCGTGGCCTTGTCGCTCCAGTCGAAATTGGGAGGGAGAATGCGGTCGTCGGGGGCGTTTTCGCCCAGGGTATAAAGCAGCGTATGGGCCATGTCGGCCTGGAACCCGACGGTTTCGGGCTCGCCGACGCGCTCGAGAAGGTCGACCATGACCCGCCAGGAATGCATGCCGCCCCAGCAGATTTCCCCCTCGGCCGCAAGCTTTTCGCCGTGGTCGCGGGCGATCTTGGCGGCGTCCTTGAAGGTCGCGGCGATGGTTTTCTGATTGGACGCGGGATCCTCCGCCCAATCCGCCGGCGAGCAGGCCGAGTCGATCCGCACCACGCCATACGGCCGAACGCCAAGCTCGCGAAGGGTCTTTCCAATGCCGCAGGCCTTCTTGACCGCGGTCAGATAATTGGCGCGTTTCGTGGCGTCGCCCATGGCCGACCCGTCAAACCACACCGGCGCGACCACCGAGCCCACCACGAACCCCTTGCCCGCGATCTTGGCGGCGAGCCGCTTGAGATCGTCAGGGGTTGAGTCGATGCTCACGTGGGGGTCGTAAAGAAACAGGTCGACGCCGTCGAATTTCACCCCTCCCACGCTCGCGCCGACGGTGAGGTCGAGCATCGTGTCGAGGTCGATCGCGGGCTCGCCGCCGGGGCTTCCCTTCCCGACCAGCCCGGGCCACATCGCGTTGTGAAGCTTGGGAAACGTATTGCCGCGACTTTCGCTCATCGTCGTTGCGTCCTGGCGTGTTGAAAACCATGCGGAAAATGACGAGAAGTCGGCGCCTGGTGGTCCAGGGCGCCGTCTCCCGATCGGACTTATTGGCTACTTCCTCAGATAGTCGCCCACCTTGGGCAGATCCGGGTGCGCGTCGGGCCCGAAATAACGGAGGCTCACGAACGGCTCGGAACCGGTGTTCTTGAAGGTCACCCCCTCGCCCGCCTTCTTGGCGGTCACGAAGACCTCGTCCTGGGTGATCTCGCCAAATCGGATGAAGTTCGGGCTGTCGACCGTGACCTTGCCAATCACGCCCGAGCCCTGGACCACGACGAGCCCATAAGCGCCCGGGTCCTTGATCGTGGCGGACCCGCCAGGGGCGATCGTGAGCTCGCAGGCGCTGAAGAGCTGCTTGCCGTTGAAGGTGCCGTAGACGATCCACTTATCAACATGGCCCGTATCGCCCCCACCCGAGCGGACGATCGGCTCGAGGTAATTGTTGAGCTTGAACTCGGGGTCGACGTTCTTTTCCCAATCGAGCTGTTCGACGAGGTAATCGAGGTCGTGATGATGCTCGGGAGGGACGTCCTTGACCAGGAGCTCCCACGGGACGCGCCGGCCCTCGACCAACGATTGGTACATGCCAAAGACGTCCGAGCCCCACTGAGGTTCGTAGGTCACGAGCGACCCGGGCGCGTGCAGCACGCACGGCGGGACGAGCCATCCGGTGCCGGGCTTGAGCCGGGCGGCCTTGGAGAGATCGAGGATGCCATTATCCCCCTGATTCCAGCGCTCCAGGCAGCGTCTCACGTCGGCCTTGGTCGTGCCGGGCTCGAAACCGAAGAAGGTGTAGGGGAAATTGTTGCCGGTCCAGTTGAGCTGGGGAGGGAAGTAGTAACTTTCGGGCTTGCCCTCAAGGCCGAGCTTGGCCGCTTGCTCCTGGCTCTGGTGCATGTGGTGGGGGATGGGGCCCAGGTTATCGAAAAACTTGCTATAGACCGGCCAGCGTTTGTAGGTGTGCCAGAGTGCCGGCCCGATCATCTCGGGGCCGTTGTCGGCGATGGCGTCCTTGAGGGTGAAGCGTGATCCCTCGTGGACGACGTAGCTGAGCCCCTCGTCCGGGGGCGCGCCTTCGTTGGCGGCGGCGGTGGTTGAGGCGAACCAGCGTTCATCGATGCCGCCGCGGTGCGTGCCCAGGGCGTAAAGATCCTCGCGAGCGAGCTTGAGCCGTCCGCCGGGCATCAAGAACGACCGCGGCACCCATGCCGGCGCCAGCCGCAAGATTCCTTCCCCCGCATCGAGCGCCGCCCGGGCCAGCGCGGCGTTGTTCCGCGTGCTCATCCGTCAAAGTCTCCCCATGCTGCTTGTGGCACGATTCGATCGATTCCAGGAGGGACCTCGAGCCCCTCGACCTCGCATGCCTCACCATTCTGCCGTGCCAGCGCGGGAAGTGAAACCCCCGAGTCAATCCTGCTAGCCCACAAACCTGGCTCGGATGAGTCGAGGACGCGGCCCGCCGACACCCGACTGCATAATTTGAGCACCAGGCGAAAGAAGTTTATCATTCAAACAAAACAAGTTTGGTTAGCCAAACTTTTATCTTGCATAAAACAAACTCTATCGTTAGCCTAGCCCATATGTCTGTCGTTTCAGACGTCTTTCAGAGGAGTTCATGGTGGATTGGAACCGAAGGCTGGGGCGTGGTCCGGGGGGATTCACGCTGATCGAGCTGTTGGTCGTGAGCGCGATCATCGCGGTCTTGATCGCGTTGCTTTTGCCGGCGGTCCAGGCCGCGCGGGAGGCGGCCCGGCGGGCCCAATGTGTGAACAACCTGAAGCAAATCGGACTGGCCGTCGCCAATTATGAGTCGACCAACGGCTGCATCGTCTCGGGCTTCCTCAGCTCGACCGTGCCGCTGGGACTGTACGCCGTGCCCGGCTACAACCCCGACCCGGCGTCTGGGGATAACGGGCCGGGTTGGGGGTGGTTGGCCTTGTTGCTGCCATATGCCGAGCAAGGACCGCTCTACAA
>JAKBAP010000431.1 GCA_021808995.1 Planctomycetota bacterium
TCCGATCTTTCAACCTCACGTACCTCCGGAAGAGGGCCAGCCAGACCGATCCAAGGGGTGATTCCGCGCCCTCCCCGGGCGGCATGTCTTCATTTGAAGGCTTGGCTCGATCCTTTGTGCATTCCCCTTGAATGAGGCCCCGCGCGCGGCTAGATTGTTCTTGTCTGGTCACTCAGACGCGCCTCTGCCATGTTCGACACGGGGTGGTCCTTTTGGCGAACCAACATTTAACCCGTTGGGTGCCAATTCTCGTCTCCCTGGAACGCGTTTCCTCGAGAGACTCAGGTGCCCACTTGAACAGCGGGTTCTCAAAAGCACCCCAACGGCTACGGTGGAGGCTGATTTCTGATTCTCGAGGGTTCGATTGATCCGGTGCCTTTCAAGGCCGGTTCCTTGACCGAGTCCAAGAAAGCGCTTCGTCGCGAGTATCTGGACAGGATTCTGACGACTCCGGTCGAGGTCCGCCGGGCGGAACAGGCGGCGTGCGAGCGTCGATTTTCAGAGCTCGCGGGCCTTGATCGCTCGCGGGTCGTGTGTGTTTATGTCTCCGCGTTTCCCGAGGAGCTTGACACCTGGCCGCTCTTGCGAACGGTCCTTGCCCAGGGCAAGAGGTTGGTCTGTCCCAGGGTCGATCGGGCTGCCCGTCGGCTGGTGCTTCATGGCGTCGACGACCTCGATCTCGACCTGGTCGCGGGCGCGATGGGGATACCTGAACCGCGTGCGGACCGGCCGGTGGTCGAGCCTGAGGCCATCGATTGGCTGCTCGCGCCGGGGCTGGCGTTTGATGGCGAGGGCTATCGGCTTGGCCGTGGTGGGGGTTATTACGACCGCTTGATTCCCTTGCTCGCGCCTGGGGCTCTTGCGTGGGCTCTCTGTTTCGAGTCGCAATGGGCGACCGCGCTGCCGCGGGCACTCCATGACGTCCCGTTGGATGGCGTCGCCTCCGCGAGTCGAATCCTTGGTGATTGGTGATCGATCATCGTGTTTCGACGACCACCTGGGGTGGGTGGGCGTAGGCCGCGAATTCGCGGGCGAGGGTCTTGGGCTCGGTCGGCCCCGCGTGCAGGATCACGCGGTGGCGAAAGGTGATCGATTCGCCCTTGGGAAGGGTGTAATCGCCCCGCTCGGAGCGGCCAAAATCGTGGTATCCGAAGGGGTTGGCGGCGAACAGGCCGTAGGTCCGCACGTGCCAGGTCGTGGGGTAACGGAAGCTGGTTGGGTGGTTGAGGATGGCGATCCCAGCGCTCTGGTCGCCGATCGGGCCGGTGTAATCCACCCAGGGGGACGGCTTGCCCCAGGCCTGGTCATCGACCAATCCCTCGGCATTGGTGATCTTGCCCCCTTTTTTTCGATTGACGTCCATTGAGGATGCGACTCGCAGGCCGAAGCTCCCTTCCTTGGTGTCGCCAAAAACAACTGGACCCGAGGTCGCCTTGATCGTCACGTCGAGGTCGATGATTCGGGTTTCGTTGGTGGAAAGGAACGTCCAGGTCCGGGTGTCCGCGCAGACCACGCGCCCTCCTGGCGCGATCCATTCGTTGTGCGTGATGAGTCGGCCCAGGACCGGGCCGGCGGCGACGATCTGGCGGTCGAGCTCGCGAATCACGCCGGACTTTGGGGTTTCGGCCCAGAAATCCACTCCGTCGACCTCGCCGTGGGTGAACCAAAACGAGCGCTGATGGGGGTGGTCGTGGTCTTCCCCGTTGACCTTGCGCATGGGAAAAGCGCGGGTGTAGGAAACCCCTCCGGGGCCGATCACCGGGTCGAGAAACGGCTTGTTTCCCACGTCGACGCGGTACTCCGTGAAGGGCTCGCCGTCGAGGGTGACGATCAGATTCTTACTGCTTGGCCTGAAATGCACCCCGCGTCGGGCGTTCTCGCCGCTGGCATCGACCGGGCGGAGGGTGATGGGATAGGCGTGGCCGGGCCTGAGCTTGGCGGTGGAGAGGGCGATCCTTCGCTCGCCCCCTTCGTCGAAGACCTGGATCGCCCGGGAGGGTTCACCGCTGGCGGGGCTCGTCTCATAGACGCCCACCGGGGTTGAGTTCGGGATGGTGGCGATCACGGGTGTCTGGTCCGGGGAAGGGTCGGTCCCCTTGAGCGTGAGCAAGAATCGCTCATCGCACCGAGCGGCGCAGGCGCAGACCAGGGTCAACGCCAGAGCCGTCGCCCACGGGGATTTTGTGGGGGACATGATGCCTGGCTCCTTGGAGTTTTGGGAAAACGTTGTCGTCGGCGTGTGCTCCTGGCCGTGTGTTTCGCGTGCCGGCGGGGTCCTGTCGCCGAAGGAGTTCGTATTTCTCGCCATTTTCTCATTGAACCGGTCATGGGTGAGGATTATGATGTCGGCATACCTGGCGTGAACCGGTTGGGGTAGGCCGGGTGTCCTTGGGGTCATCGCCGTGTCGCGAGCTTCATCTTCGGCCCGTGACACGACGAATGCAAGTTGATTCCGAGCCTTGTGGAGAGCCTTTTGGCAACTGCGATGGCAAAACGTCTTTATGTCGGGAATCTGAAGTACACGGCGACCTCGGCCGAGCTTCAGGAACTTTTTGAGCAATTCGGCGTGGTGACCTCGGCTCAGGTCTTGAGCGATCGAGAGACGGGGCGCAGCCGAGGTTTTGGCTTTGTCGAGATGGCGAACGACGACGAGGCCCTGGCCGCGATCGAGGGGCTTGACGGTCAGGACCACGACGGTCGCCGGCTTACGGTCAATGAAGCACGTCCTCGAACCCCGGGCGGCGGCGGTGGATCTGGCGGCGGAGGAGGCGGGGGTGGGGGCTATCGGGGTGGTGGTGGAGGGGGTGGTTACCGAGGCGGCGGCGGTGGTGGCGGCTATGGCGGTGATTATTGAGCCACTTGACGTGACGTCCTAGGTTTCTCCCATTCGTCGGCTATTCACTCAGTGCGAGTGCCTGGATCGAGGCCCGTTGGCTGTCGTTTCGTTCGAGAGTGATGCCCTGCATGCTCGGCTTGAGGCCGTTCTTGAGGGAGAGGTACGTCGCGAACTTCTCGACATGGGCGTTGGGGTCGTCCTGGTCGGGATCGACCACGATCGGATCGCGCAGGTTCGGTTCACGGGTGCCTGTCAGTCGTGTTCGTCGTCGATCCCTGTCCTGATCACGACCGTCGAGCGGGTGGTGAAGGCCCGAGTGCCGGAGATCCGCTTCGTTGAGGCGGTTCCTTGACCGGGCTGGCCGCTGGTCCGCTTGCTCCCGCGCCCCCTCCGTGGGTCATTCCCCGGGCCGCTTATGTCCACGTGCCGTTCTGCAAGCACAAGTGCGGCTATTGCGATTTCGCCTCGCTCGCCGGCCAGGATCATCAGGCGGACCGCTACCTCGACGCGCTCGAGCGTGAGATGGCCGATTTTCTTCGCGAGCCTCGTTCGGTCGATACGATTTTCGTCGGGGGTGGAACTCCGACCCGGCTCTCGGGGGCTAACCTCGGGCGGTTGATGGACCTGATTGGCCGGTGGCTGGTCCTTGAGCCCGGGGGCGAGTGGACCGTCGAGGCCAATCCCGGCACAATTGATGATGAGAAGGCCGAGGTCCTGGCCCAGGCCGGCGTCAACCGCGTGAGCCTGGGCGCTCAGTCGTTCCAGCCCGACGCGCTTCGGGTCCTTGAGCGTGAGCATGGCGGCCAGGATGTCACGCGGGCGCTCGAGCTTGTCCGTCCTCGTTTCGCTCGCTGGTCGATGGATCTGATCTTTGGCGTTCCGGGCTCGACCCTCGACGGCTGGCGCGACGACCTCGAGCGAGCGCTCGATCTCGGCCCCTCGCATCTCTCCTGTTATGGTCTGGTTTACGAAAAAGGGACTCCCCTTCATCGCGCGTGGCGCGAGGGGCGGGTCAAGGAGCTCGACGAGGAGCTCGAGCGGATGATGCAGGAGACGACGATCGATCGCCTGCGCCAGGCGGGACTCGAAATGTACGAGATCTCCAATTTCGCCCGACCTGGCCACGAGTCGCGGCACAATCTTGTCTACTGGGCCAACGATGCGTATTTCGGATTTGGTCTCGGGGCCGCGCGTTATCAAGGGGGCACGCGCTCGGTGAATACCCGCGACCTGGCGGCGTATTTGAGTCGGATCGAGACCGGACGTTCGGCCGCGGGCGCGACCGAGGCCCTCGAGCCCGAGTCGAGCGCTCGCGAGTCGTTGATTCTCATGCTCCGACGAACCCAGCTCGGGGTCGACCGGGACGACTTTCGCCGACGGACGGGTTTCGACCTTGATCAACTCGCGGGCGAGGTGATCACGCGGTTCGCGGCTCGGGGACTACTCGAGGACGACGGCCATCGTGTCCGGCTTTCCCGCGAGGGGGTGTTCCTCGCGGACACCGTGCTGCGCGAGCTTGTCTGACGCGCGGAAGGGCATTCGAGCGCCTTGAGGGTCGCCAGGGGACGGACGGATGTCGTGGATGACCACGAAAGCCGCCAGTCCCCGAGGCTCTGGACGCACGAGTCCCGCGCCTGAAATCACTCAATC
>JAKBAP010000432.1 GCA_021808995.1 Planctomycetota bacterium
CGTGTCGTTCCAAGACGCCGGGCGTCGGAAGTACCGGGGACGGGACTCGAACCCATGACCTGCGGATTATGAGACCGCCGCTCTAGCCAGCTGAGCTACCCCGGCAAAACCCGTCGGACCCGAGACCTCGCCACGTGGGCGAGTTCGAGTCCAGACAATCTTTTCTATCAAACCACTCGCGGATCATCAAGTCGACTGTGCAACCATTGCACATGCGAACCGTGCCGATCGCGAAGTCGCCGGCTCGCGGACAGGTCATGAGCCCCCTTCTCAAGTCGGGCGTGATCGAGTCTACTCAATGGAAAGAGACGCGCCCCGTGTCATTTCTCGACCGATCCCGTTTTAAGCGAGACCCCATGGCCGCCCAGTATATTTTCACGATCGAGAACCTCTCCAAGGCTTACGGCAAGAAAGACGTCCTCAAGAACATCTGGCTGTCGTTTTACCCCGGGGCCAAGATTGGCGTGATCGGCGGCAACGGCTCGGGCAAGAGCACGCTGCTCCGGATCATGGCCAGGATCGACACGGATTTTATCGGGACCGCCCGGGCCGTTCCAGGAACCACCATCGGATACGTCCCCCAGGAACCCACGCTCGACCCCACGCTCGACGTCCGGGGCAACGTCGAGCTGGCGGTGAAGGAGACACGGGCCTTGCTCAGTCGGTTCGACCAGATCAATGCCCGCCTCGGGGAAGGACCCGACCCCGATGAGATGGACGCCTTGCTGGAGGAACAAGCCAAGGTCCAGGACGCGATTGAGACGGCCCAGGGATGGGACCTCGATCGCCGCGTCGAGATCGCCATGGACGCCATGCGCCTGCCCCCCGCGGAGGCCGACGTCGCCACCCTTTCCGGCGGCGAGCGCAGGCGGGTCGCCCTCTGCAAGGTGTTGCTTGAGCGCCCCGACATCCTGCTGCTCGACGAACCCACCAACCACCTCGACGCCGAGAGTGTCGGCTGGCTCGAACGGCACCTCGAGACCTATCCCGGCACCGTCGTCCTGGTTACCCACGACCGTTATTTCCTCGACAATGTCGCCAAGTGGATCCTTGAGCTCGACCGCGGCCAGGGCATTCCCTGGGAGGGAAACTATTCGTCGTGGCTGGAACAAAAGCAAGCGCGGCTCGCGCTCGAGGAAAAGCAAGAAAGCACCCGGCGCAAGCAGCTCGCGCGGGAGCTTGAGTGGGTTCGGATGTCGCCCCGCGCGCGGGTGACGAAAAACCGGGCTCGAATGGATCGTTACGAGCAACTCGCCACTCAACAGGCCGAGAAACGAGAGGAAGGGGTGGTGCTCCAGATTCCACCCGGCCCGCACCTGGGGACGCTGGTGGTCGAGGCCAAGGACGTCTCCAAATCCTATGGCGATCAATTGATCTTCGAGGGACTATCGTTCCGCCTACCGCCAGGAGGAATCATTGGCGTGATCGGACCCAATGGCGCGGGCAAGACGACCCTTTTTCGCATGATCGTCGGCCAGGAGACCCCGTCGAGCGGGGAGCTCCGGGTGGGGGATTCGGTTGTGTCCTCGTATGTGGATCAAAACCGCGACGCCCTCAATCCCGAGAACACGATTTTTCAGGAGATCACCGGCGGCCAGGACACGGTCACGCTCGGCAAGCGCAAGGTGCCGGCCCGGGCCTACACGGCCCAGTTTAATTTCAAGGGGCCCGACCAGGAAAAGAGGGTCGGCCAGATTTCCGGCGGCGAGCGCAACCGGGTCCACCTGGCCAAGCTGCTCAAGAGCGGCGGCAACCTGCTGCTGCTCGACGAGCCGACCAACGACCTGGATGTTGAGATGCTCCGCGCGCTTGAGGAAGCGCTTCTGGATTTTGGGGGATGCGCGGTCGTGATCAGCCACGATCGCTGGTTCCTAGACCGGATCGCGACCCATATCCTGGCGTTTGAGGGTGAGAGCCGGGTGATCTGGTGCGATGGGAATTACCAGACCTACGAGAGCCAGCGCAAGGAGCGGCTGGGTCTCGACGCCGACCAGCCGCATCGAGTCCGTTATAAGTCGCTGACCCGCTGATTGATGGAAGGGGCGAACGATGTCCGACGACCTCCTGATGAGTGTGTCCAGCGGGGTCGTTCGCTTGACCTTGAATCGCCCCGATCGTCGTAACGCACTGTCGACACGGCTGCTGGAATCGCTTGAGAGCGCTCTCGCCCGGATCGCGGCCGACGCGAGCGCGCGGGTGGTGGTGCTCGCGGCCAATGGGCCCGCTTTTTGCGCCGGCCACGACCTGAGCGAGATGATCGGACGCGGCGAGAGCGATTATCGCGCGCTTTTCGAGCTTTGTGCTCGGGTGATGCTCGGGATTCGCGAGCTTCCCCAGCCGGTGATCGCGCGGGTTCATGGGGCGGCGTGGGCGGCCGGTTGCCAGCTCGTGGCGGCGTGCGACATGGCGGCGGCCTCCGACGAGGCGACGTTCGCCACGCCGGGCGTCAAGATCGGGCTCTTTTGCAGCACGCCAATGGTCCCCTTGATCAGGGCAGCGCCGGCGAAGGTCGTCCGAGAAATGCTCTTTACCGGGCGGCCGATCCCGGCCGAGCGGGCGCGCGAGATCGGACTGGTCAATCACGTGACGCCGCTGGACGAGCTCGACCGGGTCGTGGCTGATCTGACGACCGCGATCCTGGCCGCGAGTCCATACGCCACGCGGGTGGGCAAGCAGGCGATGAAGGCGATCGAGAACCTAGACGAGGGATCGGCCTATCGCGAGGCGGTCGCGATCATGACGTCGAACGCGCTTGCCTCCCAGGCCCAGGAGGGGATGACGGCGTTTCTGGAGAAGCGTGCTCCCAACTGGTCAGGGGGTTGATCGATGCCGCTGCCGAGTTTCGAGGCCGTGATGAACGACGCCGACGGCCGGCGTCAGGGCGCGGGCGTGGCGGTTGTGGGGGCGCATGACCCCACCGTGCTCGAGGCTCTGGCCGAGGCGGCCATGCGCGGCTGGACGCGGCCGATCTTGTTTGGACCCGCGGCCGAGATCGAGGCGATCGCGCGCGGGTGCCGGCTCTCCCTCGGGGACATGGAAATTATCGACTCACCGACCGACCAGATGGGCCCGGCGGCCGTCTCGGCGGTTCGGTCCGGCCACGCGTCGCTCTTGATGAAGGGACGGACCGGCACGCCGGCCCTGATGAAGGCCGTCCTGGACCGCGAGCATGGCCTACGCACGGACAGTCGGGCCGTCTGTCAGGTCGTCTTGATGGAGATCCCCCGCGATGATCGCCGGTTTCTCATGGCCGACACAGGGGTGACCATCCGACCAAACCGTGAAAAACGGGTCGCCATCACGCGGCACGCGCTCGAGGTCGCCCGCGCCCTGGGCCTCCGCGATTCGCGGCTCGCGCTCATGGCGGCCAGCGAGACCGTCAACGTCGCGATGCCGGAAACCATCGCCGCCTCGGTCATCGTCGACCAGGCTCGGGCGGGCGAATTCGCCCCCGCCGTGGTCGAGGGGCCGATGACCTTCGACCTCGCCTACTCACCCCGAGCCGTCGCCCGAAAACACCTTGAGGACCATGTCCAGGGCTGCTCGGACATCATGATCTTTCCCGATCTTCTCTCGGCCAATCTCACGGTCAAGGCCATCATGTACACGGCCGATTGCCGGTTCGGTGGCGTGCTCATGGGCCTCTCCACGCCCGTCGTCTTCATGTCCCGCGCCGACGACGTCAAGACCCGGATCCACTCGCTTGCCCTGGCGCTGGCGATCCTGCACGATAAGGGGCCCACGACCACGTGATTCGTACCCGCCCCCGACCCGCCCGGAGCCCCCAGCCATGCCCGGAATCAGAGGAATCGCCCTGGCCTTCGCGCTTTTGATCGCTCGCCCCGTCGGCGCGGAGGACGCGAAAACGCCACCTAGTAGGCTGCTCGATCATTATCTTCACGCCCAGGTCGCCACCCTCCTGGAGGCGCGACGGGCGGCTGTCGCGGCCCTCAAGACCCCGGAGCAAGTCCACGAGCGACAAGCCGCCCTCCGTACGTTTTTCCTGCGATCGCTCGGCGAATTTCCCGAGCGAACGCCCCTCGACGCCAAGGTCGTCGGGACGATCGCCCGCCAGGGATACCGCGTGGAGCGCGTGATTTTCGAGAGCCGTCCAAAGCATCATGTGACAGCGCTTTGCTACATTCCGGCGGGGCGGGGGCGGTTTCCGGGCGTCCTCATGCCGTGCGGCCACGCGGGAAACGCGAAGGCATACGAGCAATACCAACAGGCAAGCGCGATGTTGGCGCTGGCCGGCTCGGTGGTCTTGTGTTACGACCCGATCGGTCAGGGTGAGCGGCTGCAAATGCTCGACCGGACGGGTAAGCCCCTGGTTCAGGGGACGGACGAGCATACGCTGGCGGGAATCGGAGCGCTTCTGGTCGGCCGCCAGCTCGCGAGCTATCGGATCTGGGACGGGACGCGGGCGCTTGATTATCTCGCTAGCCGGCCCGAGGTCGACCCGGCGCGGCTCGGTTGCACG
>JAKBAP010000033.1 GCA_021808995.1 Planctomycetota bacterium
CCACGAGGCCGCGGATTTGGTCTTTCACATGCTCGTCTTGCTTGGCCACGTCGGGATCCCGTGGCGTGACATCGAGACCGAGCTCGAGAGACGATTTGGTACCAGCGGGATCGCCGAAAAGCAATCTCGAGGCCGCCCCGTCCAGCCTTCCCTGGAATCCTGAGGATCATCCGTGAACGGGCCGCGTTAATGAGGACTCCCTGATCATGAGCAGCAATCACGCCGACTCACCCCTGGTCCGAGTCCTCGCCCTGGCCTCGTGGTGTCTGTTCGCGGGTCTCTTCCTGGGCCTGGTCCCCTCTCGCGCGATCGCTCAACGGGAAGCCGCGGAGCCGCACTGGATCTGGCGGCAAACCGGCAAGCCGAAAGGGGAGATCGCGGCCGAGACGGCCTATTTCCGCAAGACGTTCCTCGTCAAGGAGCCCTCGAGACTGGCGCTTTCGGCCGCCGCCGACAATGAATTCAAGCTCTATCTCGACGGCAAGCTGGTGCTCGAGGGGGGCGAATGGCAGGCCCCAAGCTCGGTCGTGATCCCCGTTTCGCCGGGTCCGCATGTGCTGGCTGTTTCGGCCTCGAACGAAGCGCCTGGCGCGGCGGGGCTGTTGGTCGGTGGTGGCGTACTGCCCCTTGGTCAGGGGGTGCCGATCCAGACCAACACCACCTGGCAAGCCACCGACAAGGTTCCCGCCGGCGATGCCTGGACGACCCTGGGATTCGACCATTCCACCTGGCCGAAGGTCGTCGACCTGGGAGCGCTCGGCGTCGCTCCCTGGGGCGCGGTCGCCCTGGGCGGCGACACCGCGAGCCGGTTTCATGCCGCCGATGGCCTCGCTGTCGAGACGGCCGCCACCCCGATGGTCACGGGTTCCGTGGTGGCTTTTACCTTCGACCCCCAGGGTGCCCCCTGCGTCTCGATCGAGCGCGGGCCCATTGCCAAGCTCATCGACGAGGACAACGACGGCCAGTACGATCGCCGTCAAACCATCGAGTCCCAGGTGACCAACTGCCAGGGCCTGGCGTTTATTCGCGACGCGCTCTGGGTCGTCGGCGAGGGTCCCCAGGGCGCTGGCCTGTATCGGCTGGAAGCCCCCGATTCCACCGGCGTTTACAAGCGGGTCACGATGATCAGGCTCACGAACGGCGGCATGGGAGAGCACGGCCCCCACGCCGTATCCCTCGGGCCTGACGGCTTGCTCTACATGAACAACGGCAACCATGCCCACCTCAAGCCGCCGATCAATCCCGACAGCCCGGTCAACGTGATCTACGAGGGGGAGCTGCTTCCCCATTACAATGACCCCCGCGGCCACGCCGCCGGGATCATGGCCCCTGGCGGCGAGATCATGCGGTCGGCCGATTCAGGCGCGACCTGGTCGCGCGTGGTCGCGGGCTTCCGCAACGAATACGATTTCGCTTTTCACGCGGATGGTTCGCTGTTTTCGTTTGACAGCGACATGGAATGGGACGTTGGTCTCCCGTGGTATCGCCCCGTTCGAGTGACCTTTTGCCCGGCAGGCGCGGAGTTTGGCTGGCGCAACGGATCGGGTAAGTGGCCGGCTTATTATGCCGACAGTCTCCCCGCCGTGCTCAATGTCGGCCGGGGCAGCCCGACGGGCGTGACCTTTTATCGCGCCGGCAGGCTTCCCCAGCCCTACCACGATAACTTTTTGATCTGCGACTGGTCGCAGGGGCGGATTCTGGCCATCGGGCTCGAGCGCAAGGGGGCGTCGTTCGCCGCGACCCCACGCGAGCTTGTGACGGGCCAGCCGCTCAACTGCACCGATATCGAAGTCGGCCCCGACCAGGCGGTTTACTTCACCACCGGCGGCCGGGGAACGCAGGGGGGGCTCTTCCGCGTCGTCCCCAAGGGGGTCGCGGCACCGAAGGCCAATCCCGCCGTCACCCCGCGCGACGCGCTTGCCCTGGCCTCGCCCCTCGCCGGCTTCACGCAAAGGCGTTACGCCGAGATCAAGGCCGCCAATCCCGACCTCTGGGCCAAAACGCTGGAACAGGTCGCGCGAAATGAGTCGGCCCACGAGACCCCCGCGGATCGTCTTCGAGCCCTTGAGATTCTCTCGACCGTCGGGCCCTCGCCTGGCGATGGCTTGCTGCTGGCGCTGGCGGCCGACCCCATCGCCGCCGTGCGTGGGCGGGCGATCGGGCTCGTGGGGCTCCGCGTGGGGCCGGCGATCGTGGCCGCGCTCACCAAGGCCCTGGCCGATCCCGACCCGTTCGTAAGGCGGCTGGCTTGCGAGGGGCTCATGGGGCAGCCGCACGAGACCATACCGATCTCCGCGCTCCTCCCCTTGCTCGCGGACGATGACCGCTTCATCCGTGGCGCGGCCCGAACCGCCATCGAACATGGCGACATCGCCGCCTCGCGCGACGCGATCCTGGCGATCCAGGCCCCTCGACCCCTGATCGAGGGCATGATCGCCCTGGTCCGCGCGGTCCCCCTAGAGGCTCATATCCAGACTGAATTCCTGAAAAAGGAAGAGACACTGGTCGAACTCCCTCTTGAGGGCCCCGGCAAGCTCGACGACGCGATCTCGGTCGACCTGCTCCGCCTGATCGAGCTCACCCTGATCCGAGGACCCGAAGGCCGCGACAGCCAGGCGTCTCGCGGGCTGCAATCGCTCTTGCTCAGGCGGTTCGACCACCGGGTCGACTCGCCCGTGATGCGTGAGATCGCCCGCCTTCTCGCTTTTTTCAACGAACCACGGGCGATTTTCGCGGTCCTGTTGCATCAGCGGACGGTCGCCGATCGCCAGTCGCAAATTCACGACGCGTATTGCCTGCGCTCGTTCAAGAACGGCTGGAATCCAGACATGAAGATGCAGCTCTGGGCCTGGCACCAGGCCGCGAGCGCCTGGGAGGGGGGATTTAGCTTTCACGGGTATCTCGATTTCATGATCCAGGAATTGGTGGCCCGGATGAACAATCTGGAGCGCGACCGGGCGATTGGCATGGGCGAGCACTACCCGTTCCCGACACGGGTGTTGGTCCGCGGCCTGGATTTGTCGGAGCGGCCAAACATGATCCCGGAGATCGCGTCGCTGTATGGGCGGCTAGGCTCGAGCGCGGTCGAGGTTGAGCTCAAGGGGGTGATTGTCGAGAAGCTGGGGAGCAGCGATCGTGCCGACGCCCGGGCGGCCCTTCGCGGGATTTACGATCACGATCCCGAGCACGGCGACCTGATCGAGCGGGCGCTCGCCGGACGGGCCACCGAGGCCGACATCGCGATCCTGGCCAAGGGGCTTGGCTCACGCGATGACAACACGGTCCGCGCCGTCGTGAGGGGACTCGAGCGGCTCAAGTCGACCCCTTCCGGTCCCGAACCCCTGGCGGCCCTGATCCGGGCGGCCCGGAGGATGGGCCCGGGAATGAGCTCGCACCTGAATACGCTCGCGAGCCGCTGGACCGGTGTCGCCGCTCCCGCCAAGGGATCGAGCCACGACCGCGCGCTGGCCGCCTGGGAATCGGTCTATCATTCCAAGTATCCCACCGGCCCGGCGATCGGGGGTGACGCGGGATCGGTCGCGACGGCGTATACCCTTCCTCAGCTCATTAAGGGGGTGATCGAGCCCGGCCTGGTCGCCAAGGCCTCGAGCGAGCGTGGGCGAGCGGTCGTGAAACGGGCCAAATGCCTCGATTGCCACAAGTTTGGCGCGGAGGGCCAAGGGGTCGGGCCCGACCTGACTACGCTGAACAGCCGCTTCCGGCCGGCCGAGGTGCTCGAATCGATCGTCGAACCCTCCAAGGTCATCTCCGACCAGTACAAACCCCTCTCCGTCGCCACCGTCGACGGACGAATTCTGAACGGGATGCCCATCGGCGAGGACCCCAAGAACCTCGTGCTCCTGCTTTCCGATGGCTCCAAGGTCACGATCCCGATCGCCGACATCGAGGAAAAGAAAGCCTCCACCGTCTCGGTCATGCCGCCGGGTCTCTTGAACTCGCTCAGCCTGGGCGAGATCGCCGACCTGCTGGCGCTTTTTGAGTCGGCCCCGCGCGTGAAGGCCGTGGGATCCTCCTCGCCATGACCACCCCCCTCGACCCAACCGAGACCCCACGATGACCAAGCGCGTCGTCCTCGCCATGAGTGGCGGCGTCGATAGCTCTGTCGCCGCGGCGCTACTCAAGGAGAGCGGTCACGACGTCGTCGGCCTCTTCATGCGCACCGGCGCGGATGTCGAGACCGAGCGCAAGGCCAAGACGTGCTGCTCGGCCGTCGACGCCCTGGACGCCCAAAACGTCGCCGATCGACTCGATATTCCCTTTTACGTGCTCGATTTCGAGCGCGATTTCGCTCGGATTCAAGAGTACTTCGCCGACGAATACCTCGCCGGCCGCACCCCAAACCCCTGCGCTGTCTGCAATATTTGGCTCAAATTTGGCAAGCTCTGGGACTACGGCCGAAAAGTCGGCGCGGGGCTGGTCGCCACCGGCCATTACGCCCGCGTCGTCACCGCGCCCGATGGGACGCCCCGGGTCGCGCGCGGCATCGACCGGGCCAAGGACCAGTCGTACGTCCTGTTTGGGCTCACGCCCGAGATCCTCCCGAGCGTCCTGCTCCCGATCGGCGATTACTCCAAGGACCAAATTCGCCGGATCGCGCGCGAGCGCGGTCTGCCCGTCCATGACAAGCCCGACAGCCAGGAGATCTGCTTTATTCCCGATGACGACTATCTGCGATTTGTCCGCGGCCGTCGCCCCCTGGCCGACGATCGGGGGGGCGAGATCGTCGATACCGATGGCCGTCGCCTGGCGACCCATGCGGGGGTCGAGGCGTTCACGATCGGCCAGCGACGAGGGCTAGGCCTCGCGGTGGGCGAACCTCGCTACGTCGTGAGCATTGAGCCCCTTTCGCGAACCGTCACCGTCGGGCCCCGGACCGCCCTCGCCAGCGCGGGCCTCGAGGCTTCTCGTTTTAACTGGCAGGGGCCCGCGCCCGAGCCTGGCCGTCCACTCGCCTGTTTCGCCCAGATCCGCGCCCGCCATCAGGCGGTTCCCGCCACCGTGCTGGCGCTCGAGCACGGCCGGGCCCGCGTCGTCTTTGAATCCCCACAGCCCGCCGTCGCACCCGGTCAGATCATCACGGTCTACGAAGGGGATCTGGTCCTGGGCGGCGGCTGGATTGACCAGGCCATCCCCGACATCGACCATTCCTGATCCCCGAAGTGGACCCCCTTGCCCGCCGCGCGGTCCATGCGGATTCGCTTGCCCGAACGTGCTGGCTGGACTATACTTTGACATTCGTTCCCCAGGTTGCACGCTTGATTGGGTCTCTCTGCCTGGCCCTGAGAGGGCGACCTTGGGGAAAACCGATCTCGCTACGCGACGCGGCTTCTCTCCGCGCGTCTGGAGACCATGCGCGAATGAGACCGAGTAGCGAAAATCGAGTTTCGCGTTCCGTCCGAATCAGGCTGATCGTTTTCCAGTCGTCCCCGGATCAGGCTGGCCCTCGCGGGCTCGATCCTTACCAGGACATCCTTGAGAGCCAGCCCGAGATCGAATCGGTGGACGTCCAATTTGGGATCGTCGGCGAGCCGACCGGGCGATTCCATGCGCGAGACGGAGCCGATGTTTATGTCATGGTGATCGATCTTGATCGGGGATACGAGCCGGCGGCGGTCGTGGCGATCCTTGAGCCGCTGCTCACTGGTCAGGCCGAGGTCGCGGTCGCGACTGGCCCCGGCGGGCCACTCTGGTCGCCCCTGACGTGGCTTGGACTCGGAATCGGCTGGGGCTGCCGGAGACTGCTGGGTACCGCGAACCTGTTCTCGGGCTTATTCGTCGTCCATGAGTCGAGCTGGCGGGAAGCCCTGGGACGCTCGCGCGGGGGGGGGATCGACACGCTCCTAGCGGTGATTCTCGGCCGCCAGGCTCGCGAGGTCGACGTTCCCGTCGCCACTCACCAACGGTTCCGGGTCGGGGGTTTGAATCTGGGCGATCTCCGCCTGCTCAAGCAGTTGCTCGACGGCCGCCATGGGAACCTCTCGCGCCTGGTCCAGTTTTGCATGGTGGGCGCGTCGGGGATGGTCGTTGATCTCTCGACCTATGCCCTGCTCCAGTGGCTTTTCTCGTTCACGGTCCTGGCGACCAGGAGCTCGTCGTTCTTTGGCGTATCGTGGTATCTCGTGATCGCGAGCGCGCTCTCGATCGCGACGGCGCTCGTCTGGAATTTTTCGCTCAATCTGAGGCTGACTTTCAGCTACGCCCGCGGCGGCAACATCATTCGCCAGTTTCTCACCTATGCCTTGAGCAACGCCCTGGCGATCGCGCTGAGCTTTACCCTGCGGCTCTATCTGCCCTCGCGTGTCGTGTTCTTCGCCCGGCATCGGCTGGCGGCGGCCGTCGTTGGCATCGTCGCGGCGACCGGAGTCAGTTTTTCCATGTCGCGCTGGGTGGTCTTTTCCAAGGGTTCGGAGCACTCTCGATCAACCCCCCGGCCCCACGAAACCGCCTCGGTCGAGCCGTCATCGGCGGTCCTCTGAGCGGGTCCAGGGCCTGAACCCCGCCCCCGCCGCGACGATGGCGATCGCCGGGACCAGGGGCGATCGCATCCGCATGTCGGTCCAGTAGAGGGCCTGGACCCCGGTCAGCCCCAGGATGGTGATTCCCGCCGCGACCACCGGCCATTGCCGAGCGCTCGCCCCAAAACCCCCAACCGCAAGGGCGAGCCAAAGAGGGATCGTCCAGCAGGCGACGACCAACCGTACACCCCGCGAATACACGACCGCCGAGGGGGCGATCGCCCAGAACCGCGTGAGGCGATCGATCGACGCCCTGGCGAACTCGGCCGGCTGATCGAGCGCGAGCCGGACCACTCGATCGCGGAGGAATCGATCGGCCTCGGGCTCGGTCATGGCGGCGGTCTCGCGGTTGACCTGATCCCACCAGAGCCACTGGTCATGGCCGGTCCAGACGCGGTCGGAGTCGGCGTCCAGGACGTCTCGGTAGTAAGTGGGGTTGTTGGCGAGGGCCAGGGTATAGCCGCCGTGGGTGGTGGTGCAGATTGGCTCGCCCATGACGATCAGGTTCCGGACGGCCCAGGGGGCGATCACGGCCGCCATGGCCATGAGATAGACCCCGGCATGGGCGAGCGTGGGGGGCTTTCGCCGACCGGCGATGGCCCACGCGACCGCGACCAGGCAGGCCCCCGGTAATGCGCTCGGGCGGGTGAGCGCGGCCAGGCCCGCCGCCAACCCCCCCACGATCGCGCCTCTCCCTCCTCCGATTCCGATCCCAAAAAGCGACAGACCCACGAAAAAGGCCGTCGTGGTCTCGGTCATGACCGATCGGCCCTGCGCGATCAGGACGGGGTCGCAGGCGACGATGAAGGCGGCGATGATCGAGCGCGGGCGTGAGAGGCCCATCGCCCGCGCGGACGCCGCCGCCAGCCAGGTCGTGCCGGCGCCCAGGACCAGATGCAAGATCGCGACCCCGATCGGGGCACACGAACCCAGGGCGGCCACGAGCGGAGCGAGCATGATCGGATACAGGGGGGGACGATACGCGGTCGGCCGGCCCGCAAGGGAGAGCCCCTTTCCCTCGGCCAGCGATCGCGCGAGCGAGAGATAGTTGTCGGGATCGTCGAAACACGCCGGCCCGCGCGACATCGCCAGGCCGCGGAGGGCGAGCGCCAGCACGATCACCACGAGACTGGCCCAGCGAAAGCGAGCGTCCGACATCGGTTCGGGGTCCAGGGAGGGGTCGGATGGATCAAACCCGTGCCGTCAGGTGTATAATCCACCAGACTGGCCGTACCAGACAAGCGCCCTCCTCGCGAGCACAGGCATGAATCAGCGTCATAAGATCTTGTCCCTGACGGGAATGCACGAAGCCGGAATGAGCCTGATCCGCCAGCGAGCGGACCTCCGGATGGCGTCCGCCCTTGATCCTGCTACCCTGGAACGCGAGGTCATCGGGGCCCAGGGGCTGATTATCCGTACGGGGGGGGTGGTTGATCGCTCCCTGCTCGACCATGGGCGCGACCTTCGCGTCGTCGGCCGCCACGGCGTGGGCTACGACCAGATCGACATCGACGCCGCCACCGATCATGGCGTCCAGGTCGTCTACACCCCAGGGGCGAATACCCAGAGCGTCGCCGAGCATGTCTTCGCGATGATGATCGCGCTCTCCAAATTCTTTCCCCAGATGACGGCCGCCCTGGCCGCCGGGAAATACCAGGCGCGAACCAGCATGACCGGGCGCGAGATCGCGGGGAAATCGCTGGGGATCGTCGGCCTGGGCCGAATCGGCCGCCGGGTGGCCAGAATCGCCCGACTCGGATTTGACATGAACGTCGTCTATCACGACATCGTGCCGGCCCCGCCCGAGCTCGAATCCGAACTTGGGCTCCGACGGGTCGACTTCACCCAGGCGCTTGGGGCCGAATACGTAACCCTTCACGTGCCGCTCGATTCCAGTACCCGGGGAATGATCAATGCCGATTCGCTCGCGGCGATGCGGCCCGACGCGGTTCTGATCAACACCTGCCGCGGGCCCGTCGTCGACGAGGCCGCCGTGGCCCGAGCCCTCGATGAAAAGCGGCTCTGGGGCTATGGCGGCGATGTCTTTACCGTCGAGCCCCCGCCGGCGGGGCATCCCTTGATCGGGCGCCCGGATGTCTTGCTCACGCCCCACAGCGCGGCCCAGACCGAGGAGGGGCTCCGCGCCATGGCCGTCACCATCGCGCATGAGGTCCTGGCTGTCCTTGATGGCAAGAGGCCCGAATTCCCCGTCAACGACCCGGAGGCGGTTGAGGCGACCCGCGAACGACTCGGCCTTGCTTCCCTTTACGGGACCGACCGGGCCCACTCCTAGCCAGATTTCGCCTGCGTTTTCATCGCTGGATCGCGCGTCCCCGGGCTCGGAAAAACCAATAAGCCGGCACGCCGAGCAAAATGATTCCTAGGCCCGCCAACGATTGAGCCTGGCTCTTGCGGTCGTTGATCATGCTCCCCAGCAGAAACAACGACGCGAGCACGTAGAGCATCGGGGTGATCGGATATCCCAGCGTGCGATACGGCCGGTGAAGATCTGGGCGCTTGACCCGGAGTACAAACACACTCGAAATCGCCAGCATGTAAAACAGATTCGCGCCGAAGACGACATAGGTATAGAGCAAGTCGTAAAGCGGGGTCTGGTTAAGGGTCGTCCACGTCGCCAGTAAGGGACCAGGCAGGCCCGAGGGGGGGGGGATCAGGATCAGGAGCGTACCCAGGATCGTCAGCGCGATCGCCCAGACCCCCTGGGCGATGATCGCGGCGGCGGGGGTCTCATGGGTCGCGTGGACCCGACCGAGCCCCGCGGGAAAGAGGCCGTCGCGGGCCATCGCGAAATAGGCCCGGGGACCGGAAAGCGCGTTACCATTCAGGGAAATGAAGGTCGAGCACATGACCAGAATCGAGATCGCCACGACCCCGTTTCGCCCGACCAGGCTCTTGCAATAAATGGCGGCGACGGCGTTTTCGACGCCCCCCTTGGCGGCTCGCCCCTGGTCGGCGATCGCGGACCAAGGAAGAACATAGTGATATGCGAGCGTCATTGAGAGATAAACCGCGATCAAGACGGCCATGCCCAGGAGGAGCGCCCGGGGGATATTCTTGCCGGGGTCGTGAATTTCCTCGGCGAGGGGCGTGACGTTGGTCCAGCCATCGTAGGCCCAGAGCACGCTCACCATCGCCGCGGCCACCCCGAGCAGGAGCCCTCCAGGCCCCTGGGTGGGCCAAAACGGCTCGAAATTCGCGGCGCTCCCCCCTCCGGTGATGAAGGGGAGCGAGATCAGCCCCAGCACGCCGCCGACCTTGAGGGCGGTCCCCACGACCTGAAGCGCTCCCCCGCCCCGGGTGCCCAGGACATTGACGATCACGACGACCGCGATGGCCGTCACGGCCGCCCCCGCCTGCCAGAGCTCGCCAGGGATGGGCGCTGGCGGTGGGGCGAGCTGGGCGAAATAACGGGCGAACGCCGCGGCCAATGTCGCCATCGAGCCGGTCCGCGCCACCAGGAATTCGACCCATCCAAACAGAAAGGCGGGGAGTGGACCATACGCCTCTCGTAGATACACATAAAGCCCCCCCGCGCGCGGCAACATCGCACCCAGTTCGGCCAGCGTGAGGGCTCCGGCGGCGCTAAAGAGCCCTCCCACGATCCAAACCGCCAGCACCCCGCTCAGATTGGGGACCTCGTGCGCGACTCGGGCCGGCACGAGGAAGATCCCCGACCCGATCACCGAGCCGACGACCACGCAGAACGCCTGAATTGGCCCGAGCACGCGCGGAAGCTCGTTTCGGGGAGTGGTCGCGGCGGGCTCGTTCATCAGGCAGGGTGCTTTCGATCGAGAGGACGGTCAGCGCGGGGTCAGGGTGGTCGCTTGGTCGCGAGCCTTATGGAGGGCCGCCGTCGCTTTCTGGAGGCTTCGCACCGTGCGGTCGACCTCGGCGGCGAGCTTGGCGGATTTGGGGTCCTCGAGCACCTGCCGGATCGCTGGCAGCGGCCACGCTCCATAGCCGGTGGTCAGGCCCGGGGCGTAGACCGCGTGCTTGAACCATGGCCGGCCAGCCAGGCCGGGCTCGAGCAAAAACGCGCGCTCCACGCGGGTAAGGGCGTCGTTCAACGGGGCGAGCTGTTCGGGCTTGAGATCGTCGCGAAGGGCCACGCTCTTGAGGGCCGCGTCGAGCGACGACGCTTCCCGCGTGAATCCCTTGACGGCCTCGATCAGGGCGGGTTGACCCTCGAATGCCTCGGTCGAGGGGCTCTCGTTCTTCCGCAGACGCTTGGCCTCGTGCAGCCGCAACTCGTCGACATGGCTCCGCATCGCGGCGGCGTAGGGGGTAAAGGTGAATGGCAAAACGGGGGCGGCGGCGGCGCGCATCACGATGAGCGTATAGAGCCGGGCGGCCATGGCATGGGTCAGAAAGCCGGGGTCGCCATGCTTTTCCATCCAGTGGAAATCGTCGTAGGCCGAGTGATAAACGCCGTAGCTTCCCTTGAAACCGGAGTCCAGGCACGGGATTCCCAGATGGTCGACAAAGACCGTGTAATCCGAGCCCGAGCCGAGAGTCCCGAGCTGGGGCGTGAATCCCCCGCCGGGCACGTCGCCGCCCCAGACGGGATCCGCGAGGACCAGTGGCGCATCGGCCGCCCAGGCGGTTCGCTTGGCGGCGATCCAGCCCTCGGAGAGGGGCTTACCGGTCCGGGGGTCGGTGATCGAGCCGGCGGCGTCCAGAAAGAGGTCGCGGAGCGAGGGCACGCCCGAGGCATCGAGCTCATGGCCGCTCACCGCCGAGTCGACATTGAGCATGAGGACGGCCTTTTCGTCGATTTCCTTGGCGTTGGTCTCGCCCCATTCGGTCGAGCCGACGAGGCCGTATTCTTCCGCGTCCCAGCTTGCGTAGACCAGGGTTCGCCGTGGTTTCCACCCTTTTTTCACCGCCTCGCCCAGGGCGTGGCAGGTTTCGAGGGTCGCGGCGGTGCCGCTGCTGGGGTCGACGGCCCCGTGGACCCAGGCGTCGCGATGATTGCCCATCATCACCCAGCGCTCGGGTGATTCGCTCCCCGGAATGGTCGCGATCACGTTCCAGATCGGTGTGATCGCGTAGTACACATTGATTTCCATCGAGACCCGAACGGAGCCTGGCCCGATGTGATAGGTCAAGGGCAACCCCCCTTGCCAGCCGGCCGGCACGACCGGGCCGCTCATTTTTTTCAGGATCGCGTGGGCGGCGTCATAGCCGATCGGGATCGACGGGATCAGGGCCAGGTAGTCTTCCTTGGCGATGCCGGTGCGCTTGGCCCACGAATCGTCGTAGAGGAGTCCTTTCACGGGGTCGAAGGGGATCCGCTCGGCGCCGTCGACCGAGGGTCCCAGCGGTGTCGACGGATCGCCCGGCCCCATCGACAAGAATTGCACGCTCCCGCGCTGAATCGCGCCGCCTGGCCGATACGGGCCCGCGGGATAAACCTCGCCCTTCGCGAAACCATCGTCGGCCGGGTCCGAGAAGATCAAGATCCCGGCCGCCCCGTGCTTCTGGGCGTTTTGCACCTTGAGCCCGCGAAAAATCGCCCCATAGCGGACCAGGACGATCTTATGCTCGACGTCGATGCCCATTTTCTCGAGCGCCGTGAAGTCCTCGGGCCGGCCATAGTTCGCGTAGACGACCCTCTCGTGGGCCGAGCCCGAGGCGCTGTATCCATGGAAGCCGCCAAAGGCCGAGGACGATCCCGAATCGTTGTCGGCGGCGATCGCGGGTTCAGTAATGGGCAGGCCCTTCTCCTCGCCGTCGATCGAGAGCCCCGAGAAACTGTTGGGATTGGGATAGTTGAGCAAGACCTTGAGCTCGACCAGATCGGCTTTCCAGCCCCACTCACGAAGTTTGTCGCGGACGAAGACAGCGGTCTTGTAATCGGGCCCGGTACCAGCCACGTGGGGCTCGGCGGTGAGGGTCCGTAGCCAGCGCCGGGCGTTTTCCGGCGAGGGGACGGCGAGGGCGGTCTTTTCAGCCTCGAACTGGGGCCTGGTCGAACCCGAGGAAAAACCCAGGATGGGCTTGGCGTCCTCTTCCGCCAGCGCGATGGCGGGCCGCGTCGTCAGCGCGAGAGAAGCGATCATCATGAACAGGGCGCGCGCGTGGCGTTTCCGCGAACTCCGCATCGTCGGTCCTCGGACTGGCATGAATGATGGAGCCGGTTGGCGATCGCGCGATCAGGTAGGGGGAGCGACCCGAATCACGCGAGGGGACAACAGAGGATACGGCGCGAGGGCGTGAGTTCCAAGGGGGTGACGGCCTGGAGTCGATCGGGGGGTCAGGAGACCGATCGCTTGCCGGGTCCGTACTCGATCGTTGGCGGGGACGACGCGGGCAGGCCGAGGATTTCCCGGGCGGAGTTCTCGATTGTCGCGCAGTATCGTTCCAGAGGAAGGTTGTCGCCGCCGGGACCGAACGGCTCCTCGATTTCCTCGGCGACGAGCTCGATTCCCAGCAAGAAATAGGCGGCCAGGAGAAACATGGGGAATCCAGCGAGCCCGACGTCTTCCATGAGGTAGAACGGGGCGATCGCCAGGTAGATTCCAATCCCGTGGCGAAGAAGCGCCCGATAGGACGACGGAAGAGGCGTGTTGCGGATCCGCTCGCACGCGCCGCAGACATCCATCAGCCCGCGTGTCTCGTTATCGAGCCAGAGGACCGAAAACCCATCAATCCGCCCCTTCGCCCGAAATCGGCCGAGCGCCCCGATCAGCTCGCCCGCCACCCGGCTGGGGGCGTGGGTCGTGGACGCGGAGGACGTTCCCTTCGCCGGCTCGTCCACGTTTTGCTTGAGCCGCAGGTGGTTCAGCAGGGTCCACGCGAACGCGATCAAGAGCCGCCCGATCTCGGCCCGATCGGTCGCGTCCAGCTCGGGGAGAGATCGGATCTTGAGGCACAGATTGCGGCTGTCGTTGGTGAGCTTACCCCAGAGCTGTCTCGCCTCCCACCAGCGCGCGTAGGCGCTGTTGTTCCGGAAGGCGATGAAGAAACCCAGGACGAGCCCATTCAAGACCGTGGACTCCGAACCCCACTCGATCCTCGGCAAGTGTTCGAGCGTGATGATCACGCCGACGAGAGCGCCGTAAACCGCGAAAATCGCCATCCACGTCCAGAGCTTCGAACGAATTCTGAGGGGAGGAAACAGGCGTTCAAGAAGGTCGCGCGGCGCGGCCATGCGGCGAGTTCCTTGCGTTAATCGGCCATCTGAACGACGTCGTTCCTACACTACTCTAGGAAGATAGAATACGATTGTACCAAGGGAACCGAGACTGGGGGGCGGATCGAGATCACTCGAGACCGATTATGTCACGGAGTTAGTGCCCTCAAGGATCGAAGAGAAGAGTCACTTGCGACCAGTCCGTCCGTGGCTGATCGCGAGAGTTACCCCCAGCGACTGTCGGTCCAGGCGGCTGGGGGGGTGGGGTTACTTGGCCGCGCGCGTCTGGATGGCGTGGAGGACTTGCTCCTTGACGGCCTCAAGGTTAAAGCTCGCCCCCTTTTGCATGGGGGGAAACTCGACAAACGTGGCGGCGATCTCCGCGACGGTTTTCTGGACGAATGTGAAGCGCCAGAACTCGTGGACGTAGAACTGATAAAAGTTCAGCGAGCCCCCGATTCCGGTGCGTTCGAAGGGGTCGAGGCGCAGATTGACGAGAATGGGCCAATCGGGCTTGCTGGTCGCGCCCAGCCAGCCGTTGGGCTGGTCGATGAAGCGGTATTTGTAATCGTCGATGCGGATCGCGCCCAGCACCCCCTCCGCGAAATAGAGGATTTCGTGGCGTTTGGAGGGGCCCTTCCCGGTGAGCATGTCGAGCTGGTCGTAACCGTCCAAGTGGACCTTGTAGGTGGTTTGGCCGAGGGCTTTGCCGTGCTTGAGCTCGTCCACGATGGCGGGTTGGCCGGCGGCCGCGAGTAGGGTCGGGAACCAGTCGAGGCCGGAGATCATCTGGTTTTGAACCGCGCCGGCGGGTGTCTTGGATGGCCATCGCATGACGCAGGGGACGCGCATGCCCCCTTCGAGCACGGTTCCCTTGCCGCCGGCGAAGGGAGTTTGGCCGCCGTCGGGCCAGGTGAAATTCTCCGCGCCGTTGTCGGTCGTGAAGACCAGTATGGTGTCGTCGGCGAGGCCGGCGTCGTCGAGCTTTTTCATGACCGAGCCGACGATGTCGTCGAGCTGGGCCATACCGGCCTCGTACTCGTACCAGCCGTTCTCCGGGGTTCGCAGCTTGGCGTATTTGTCGGAGAGGTGGGTGATGATGTGCATTCGGCTTGGATTCAGCCAGACGAAAAAGGGCTTACCGTCCCCCCTGGCTTTATCGATGAATTGGAAGGCGTGGGCGAGGATCTCATCGTCGACGGTTTTCATGCGGTCGGGGTGAAGGACCCCGGCGTCCTCGATTTTTTGCTTTCCGACCTTGCCCCAGCGGGGCTGGATGGCCGCGTTGTCGAGTTCGGTCGCCCAGGAATGGATCATGTTTCGCGGCCCGACCGTGGGGATGAGCTCGGGCGGGTAGGAGTGATGGGCCGGGTCCTCCATGGCGTCGAGGTGATACAGATAGCCGAAGAACTCGTCGAATCCATGAACGGTTGGCAGATATTCGTTGAGATCGCCCAGGTGGTTTTTCCCGAACTGGCCGGTGGCGTAGCCGGTGGATTTGAGCGCGGTCGCGATGGTGGGGGCGGTCGCGGGCAACCCGACCTTGGCACCGGCCTGTCCGACGGTGGTAAGGCCGGTGCGGATGGGCAACTGGCCGGTGATGAAATTGGCGCGGCCGGCGGTGCAGCTTGGCTCGGCGTAATAATCGGTGAAGATCATGCCCTGGGCTGCCAACTTGTCGATGTTCGGCGTCTTTCCGGCCATCATCCCCCGGTGGTACGCACCGATGTTGAACCAGCCGACGTCGTCACCCATGATGAAGACGACATTCGGCTTGTTCCCTGTCGCGGTTGGCCGGTTCGCCGAGGGATCAAGGGGGGGCGCGGCGACCGCGTGAGCCGCGGGTCTGGGCGTTTCCTCGCCCCTCGTGGTCCCGTCGGCCCGAGAGGCCGGGGCAAGATCCCTGGTGGACGCCAGAAAACCCAGAATCCCCCCCAGACCCACCAACGCCATGGATTGAATCGCGCCAAGTTTCATTCTCTTGATCCGCCTCGATGAGTTGAAATGCGTCATCCCCGCCAATTCACGCCAAAATAACACGACTTCGCGACGAAATGTAAGCCGGGCGATTCACTCACGCTACTTAACGAACAGTTCCCACACGCCCAGAAGGCCGATCACCCCGATCAGGATCACCACGGTCACGCTCAGCGGCCATTGGCTGACCTCGGGTGATTCGCCACGGCGGAGCCTGCGCAGGGTCGTCCAATGGGAGATGCCGGTGAGCATCGCCCCGCCGATTCCCAAGAGGATCAGGGCCATGCCCATGTGGATGGCGCCCCGGTGCAGGCGAATCGTCTCGGCGGTGGGAGACTGCTGCTGCCAGGTCCGAAAGAAGGCGACCATGCTGAAGCCAAAGCTCGCCATGGTGAGTGTCGTCCTGACCCACGCGAGGGTTGTCCGATCAAGCGCGAGCTGGGTGCGGAAATAGGCCAGGCTCGCCTGGTCCCGCGTGTGCAAGACGTGGGAGTCGCCGGCGCTTCGGGGTTCGTCGCTCATTGGTCGTGATCCTTCCCGGACCGAGCCGTTTGCTCACGGAGTTCCAGATACCGTAGGCCCGCTTCCAGGCTGTCGATCAGGTGAGGGAGCGCTTCCAGAATCCCAAAAAACCCGATCAAGACCAGGCCGTGGCCGACGCGAAACCGCCAATGCGACAGATCCTCGTGAAAGGTCCGAGACGCCTCGCTGACGCCAATGGAGAACAAGGCGAGCCCCTTGACTAGCTTGGTCATGGGATTCTCGACGAACGAGCTCAGCCAGAGGGCGATTCGATGTCCGCGTGTTGTCATCGATGGACTCCGATTCCGGTTGAGACACGGCTGGGTCGCGGCGCGAATCGCACGGGCGACCCTTCTTGTGCCAATCGACGCTCTATCCAATTATCCCAGGGGGGCGATCAAGTATCCAGGAACAGGCCTGGGAAGCTAGAATGCCATTGCGTCGGGAGATGACGCCCCTCTCTCCTGGTGATCGCGACGAACCGATAGGGGGACCGAGCACGATTGGCGACCGAGACCATGACGCAAGCCGGCGGATCGGCGGACGACTTCCTGAGCCTGAGCCCCCGGATCCGGGTGATGCCGATCATCCATGGATCGGGGGATTTCGCCGTGGCGGCGCGTGACGAGCTCTTGAAGCGGCCCTACGACTGCCTGGCCGTCCCGCTGCCGCCGTCGTTTCAGCGCGAGGTCGAGGACGCGGTGTCGCGCTTGCCGGTGATCAGCGTCGTGGTCCAGCGTGATTCCGAGAATGAGGACGGCGATCAGGGATTTAGCTATGTCCCCATCGACCCCTGTCAGGGGGTGATCGCGGCCCTGCGGGTGGCGGCCGAGGAACGGATGGAGCGAGTGTTTGTCGATCTGGAGACCCGGGGCTTCGTGGGGGTCGCGGGGGCGTTTCCCGATCCCTACGCGCTCAAGCGGGTGAGCCCGGACCGGTTCGCGGCCGCGCTCTTGCCGGCGATTCCACCGCCGGCCCACGAGCAAACCGAGCGCAGAATCCTGTGGATGGCCGATCAGCTCCGACGGATTGAAAAACGGCGAAAGCTGACCTTGTTCGTGTGCTCGATCCTCGACTGGCCGTGGGTGCGGGACGCATACACGAGGGGTCTAGAGCCCCCCGAGGCCGAGCCGGCCGACGAGCCGGCCGTCGCGTTTGGCGTCGACCCCAAGACGCTGATTTTCCTGCTGGGAGAGCTCCCTTTCATCACCGGGCTCTACGAGCGGGGTCGGCGCGAGCTTGATCCGGACGATAATCTCTCGGTCGATGGGGTCAAGGAGCTGGTGATCGAGGCTCGAGAGCGGCTCAGGTCCGCGCATCCACGGGTCGCGAAGCGGCTCACGCCCCAGACGCTCTCGATCTATCTTCGTTATGTGCGCAACCTGGTCCTGATCGAGGGAAGGCTTACCCCCGATCTTTACACGCTCGTCCGGGCCGCCCAGCAGACGGCGGGGGACGAATTCGCCCTGGCCGTGGCCGAGACCGCCCGAACCTATCCCTTCGAGCCCGATCCGGAGGAATCCGGCGAGCCGGCGCGGATCGGCGTCGATCGCGGGGAGATCCCCCTGTTGGGGACGGGGCCCTTGGTTTGCCGATTGCCGGGTCGGTCGATCACCTGGAAAAGCTGCGAGCTCAGGCCCAAGCCGGCCAGGGAAAAAGAGCGCCAGTGGGCCCAGCGCTGGAATCCGTTTGGGATGTGTTCATGGCCGCCGGAGGACGACCGTATCGAGGGCTTTCAGCGTCATGTCCGCGACCAGGCCAAGCGGATCCTGGGTCTCGACCTGGCGCGGTCCGAGAAATTCACGACCAGCGTGCGGGATGGCATCGACGTTCGCGAGACCCTGCGAAACTGGCACTCGGGCGATCTGTATGTCAAGGTCATCCCTCCCTCGCGGGGTTCGATCGAGATCGTGGTGTTCCTGTTTGAGACGCCGGCGGATCCCTCGGTGTACACTCATCGGACGACCTGGTACGCCGAGCACGAAAACGAGTCGACCCTGGCGTTTTACGCGACCAACCCGTTCAGCAAGTTGATCGGGCCCGGCATCGCCCAGTCGGAATATGGCGGGGCGATGTTTCTCTATCCCCCGCGACCGATCGAGGACGTCTGGACCGACCGGGCCTTTGATTTCACCGACACGCTCGAGGAGCGGCTCCTGGCCGCGGCCTTCGCCCACTCGCGTGAGCGCCACGTCGCGCTCGCGAGCGCGGGCGCTCCACTGGCGTCGTGGCGGAAGCTGGCGAGGCGGTTTGGCCGCAAGATCGTCCACTTGCCGCTCAAGCGATTCAGCGGCTCGCTGCTTGAGCGTCTGCGCGTCTTTCATGTCTTGAATGGCAAGCCGGTGCGTTCCTACGCCGCCGATTTCATCCGCGACAACTGAGGAGCCCCCCATGACCCCCATCCTGGTGATTCTGGCCGCGTCCCTGGTTTCCGCCGGCCCCCAGGCGTTCGATTCGCCCAAGTACGGCCTCAAGGTCCAGATTCCCGAGGACTGGTCGATCGCCGCTCGCGAACAGGACGACCAGGTGTTTGTCGCGATCATCCCGCAAAAGGATTTCGAGCGCCCAGGCGCCGTCGCCTGCGAGCTCGGGATCGCGCCTGAGAGCCTGGAGGATTATCGCGCCCGCATCGACAAATCCGCCCAGCGGGGAGGGCGGGCGAGCGGCAAGCTCGCCCTGAACCGCGTGGTGAAGGGGGCCGGCGGCGAGCGGCTCGAGACCATCTGGGAGTTTCACCCCGATTCGGGCGGCTTCTGGCGCGAGATCAGCGCGCGGCTGATCGCGAATCGCCAGCTTTATACGTTTATCTTGAACGTCGAGGATTCCACCTACGCCCAAGCGCGGCCGCTCTTTGACCAGATCGTGTCGTCAGCGCGATTCACGCCGCCCAACACGGGGGCCGATCTCCTGGCCAGAAGCTCCAATCGCTGGATTCAGCGCGAGTATAAGTTCGCCCTCGACCTCCCCATGGGCTGGGCACCCGCGCTCGCGCCGAGCTCGGTCGCGCTGTTATTCGCCAGCGGCGAGCCCCACGGCGTGTGGTCCGATAACGTGCTGGTCCTGGCCCACGCGAGGCGGGATCTGGATCTCGAGAAGCTCGTCAAGGAGCTTCCCGACCAATTGCGCGGGGAAGCGCCTGGGTGCGAGGTGGTCTCCTGCAAGATCGTGCCCCACGGAGAGGCTCGGGCGCTCGAGACGATCGTGAAGACGACCCGAGGGCCCTTTTCGATGACGGTCCTCGAGCGCCGGTTTCGGGGCGAGCGGTTCGATTACGAGGTCAAATACACCGTCGAGAGCAAGCGGTTCGACGAGGGCTTGCCTGGCTTTCGCAAGAGTCTCGAGAGCTTCAAGGAAACCCCCGGCCCGATCGCCGCCCCCCCCGCCGGCAAGTCGGCGTGAGGGAGAGGAAGCGCGCGGCCCAGCGCGGCGAAGAGGGTTATTGATGATCAATCGCCGGCCGCCATCCCCTTGACACCCGTCTCAAACGGACCAAACTAGTTGTGCGTCCCTGGTCGGGCGTTTTTTACCTGGAGGATGAGTATGCGATTTCGTTTCGCGAATTCCATCCCCACCTTGGTGGTTTCCATCGCCGTGGTGGGAACCAGCTTGGCGGGCGACCCCGTCAAATCGGGGCTGAGCATGGGCGACTTTGTCAGCCCATTCGATGTGGATGATGTGACTGGCCCCAACAAGGGCAAAACCCTCTGCTATCGCTGACGCTACGGCGCGAGTCCGGTGGTCTGCGTGTTCGCTCGCGAGACCTCCGAACCCTTGGCCAGTTTGGTCAAGAAAATCGATGAAAAGATTGGCGAAAACGGCAAGCTCAAGGCCTTCGTGGTCATCATGTCGAAGGATGGCGAAAAAACCTCGAGCGCGCTCAAGGAAATGGCCGGGAAATCGGCCATTCATCACGTCCCACTCACCATGCTCGGCGACCCGGGCGGTCCCCCCGACTATGAGCTTTCCAAGGACGCGACGGTTACGGTCCTGATGTGGAACCAGCAAAAGGTCGTCGTCAACCACGCCTACAAGGGCGAACTGACGGCGAAAGACATCGACGCCATCACGGCCGATATCCCCAAGATCCTGAAAGACTAACCCGAAGCCCTCCGTCGGGGGGCTCGACCACCACCACAAGCCCGACCAGGACCTCACGACCGGGACACCCGTCCCGGTCGTTTTTTTCGCGCTAGTGCGCGATCATTGGGTGAGGTTTGAGCGGAGCCAGCCCTCGACAATCTTGCACATGCTGGAGTCGATCGCGAGCCCCATGTCAGCGCATCGCTCGGCGACCTGATCGGGGGACCAGCCGTTGACCTTCGCGAAATGCAAGAGCACAAGCATGACCGCTCGGCCCCCTCGGCGGCAGTGGACGAGGACCTGATCGGGGCCCTGGGCGTGCCGGGTCAGGAAATCGCTGACGGCCGCGACGCCCGACTCCTCGAGTGGAACGGCCCCCACGCCGAGGTGTAGATATTCCAGCCCGAGCTCGCGCGCGAGCTCACCCTCGCGGCTGGGCGCGATCGGCTGTTCCGGCTCGCCGTCGTTGCGAAGGTTCACAACCCCCACGAAGCCGAGCGACTTCAGCTCCGCGAGGTCGGCCTTCGTCGGCTGATCGCCGATCATGATCGTCGGGGTTAGGTACTGTTTCACGTCCACGAAGGGGCTCCTTGTCGGAATCGCGATTGACCGGGTCGGCGCTCCAGCCTAATCGGCCGACCGACCGGCCGCCAGCGTCGCCGGGTCGGCCGATGGTCCTGGCTCGC
>JAKBAP010000433.1 GCA_021808995.1 Planctomycetota bacterium
CGCTCCCGAGCGACCCTGGCGATTCACCGCTTAAGGGGCTCGGCCTTCCCCCCGCGATCCCCGAATTGTCACCCCCATCCACGTCGGTCGACCTTCCTCCCGCGGGGGCCAAGACGATCCGAATCGAACCCGCCCCGAGCGCGCCCGTCACGCCCGCGAAGGACGCGGTCAAGATCGAGATGCCCAAGCCCATCGTACCAACTCCCGCGAAAGCCCCCAAATAACGGGCAGGCGCTCGCGTTTCGCCGGTCGGTCGGAAACCCATGTGGCCACCCCCTCTCTCGGATACGCCCCAGGAATTCGAGGCCCGGCCCCGCGTCGATGGCAAGCGCATCGACCAATACCTCACCAGCCGCTATACCGATTATTCCCGGGCGGTCATCAAGCGCGTGATCGACGCCGAGGCCGTCCTGGTCAATGGCCGGACGGTCAAAGCCTCGTACCGGGTCCGAACCGGCGACCTGGTCAGTGTCAGGCTGCCGGAACTCCCCTCGACCGTGCCACTTCCCGAGGATATCCCGCTCGAGCTCGTGTATGAGGACGAGTGGCTGACCGTCGTCAACAAGCCCGCCGGCATGGTCACCCACCCCGCCAAGGGGAACTGGAAAGGGACCCTCGTGAACGCCCTTCAGTTCCATTTCGACGAGCTCTCAACCCTCGCCGGCGAGCACCGGCCAGGGATCGTCCATCGCCTCGATCGCGACACCACCGGCCTCCTGGTCGTGGTCAAGAGCGAACTCGCCCACCGCCGGCTGGCGCTTCAGTTTGAAAAGCGCGAGGTCAAGAAGGAATATCTGGCCATCGTCTTCGGAGTTCCGACCCGCCACAGTGAATACGTCGAGCGCCCGATCGGATTTCACCCGACCTGCCGCGAGAAAATGGCGATTCGCGAACCCACGGAGGGGGGGAAGACCGCCTCGACCTATTACGAGATCGCCGAGCGGTTTCGCGGTTTTGCCCTGCTGCGCTGTCGGCCCCAGACTGGGCGAACCCACCAGATCCGCGTGCATCTGGCTCATGTCGGATGCCCGATCGTCGCCGACCGCGCGTATTCCGGGCGCGACCGCCTGAGCGTGGGCGACCTGGTCACCCCGCATGAGCGTGAACGAGCGCCTGGGGTCGACCAAGAAGCGGTCTTGATCGAGCGGCAGGCGCTTCACTCGCATGCGATTGAGTTTATCCACCCGATCACCAACGAGCCTCTGGCCCTGAGGGCCCAGCCCCCCGTGGATTTCGCGCGGACGCTGGAGGCCCTCAGGCGACATCGGCCGGCCTAGGCCGACAAGCGGGTCTCGGCCGTGGTGTTCGCCTGTTTCCCTAGCACGCTGTTATGCATGCCGTAAACGAAATAGATCACAAGGCCGATCGCCATCCAGACAACGAGCCGGATCCAGGTGTCGCCCGGCAGCGTGCACATGAGCCCGACCGAGGCAAGCACCCCCATCGGCCCGGTGAACCAGATCCATGGTGCCTTGAACGGGCGCTCGACGTCGGGCTGCATGATCCGCAGGGTCAGCACGCCAGCCGAGACCACGGCGAAGGCGAAGAGCGTGCCGATGGAGGTCAGCTCACCCGCGATGCTGATCGGCAGGACGGCGGCGGCCGCCATCACGATCAGGCCGGTGATGATCGTCGTGATCCACGGAGTGCGAAAGCGAGGATGAACCTTGGAGACGACCTTGGGAAACAAGCCGTCCTTGGCCATCGTGTAAAAGATCCGGGGCTGCGACATCAGCATGACCAGGATGACCGAGCTTAAACCTAGGACCGCCCCCAGCTTGACGAAGCCCGAGAGCCATTTCATGCCCATGGCGTCAATGGCGACGGCGACGGGGTCGGGAACGTTAAGCTGTTTGTAATTGACCACTCCCGTCATCACCAGGGCGGCCAGGCAATAGAGCAGGGTGCAGATCACGAGCGAGCCGATGATTCCGATCGGCATGTCGCGCTGGGGGTTCTTGGCTTCCTGGGCCGCGGTCGAGACGGCGTCGAATCCGATATACGCGAAGAAAACCAGCCCAGCCCCCCGGAAGATGCCGCTCCAGCCATACTTGAACAAGCCCTCGTTCGCTGGGATGAACGAGCCCCCCCAGTTGTCCATGGTGATGAATCGCAAGCCCACCGCGATGAAGGCCACGACGATGGCGACCTTGATGAGCACGATGACGTCGTTCACCCGAGCGGATTCCTTGACGCCGATCACGAGGAGCGCCGTCACCAGGGCCACGATCACCATCGCCGGCGCGTTGAAGATCGCCGTCGCCTGGGAAAAATCCGCGAGATTGTAGCCATTGTTGGTCAGGAGGCTGGAAACCCCCTCGAGCGCGGACCAGCCATGGCGCATGTGGAGCTTGTCGGCCACGGCGTTGGGGATCTCGATCAAGACCGTTCCCGGAGACGCCGTGAACCGGGCGGGGATCTCGATCCCAAGATCCCTCAACAGGCTCGTGACATAGCCGGACCATCCGATCGCGACCGTGGTCGCGCCCACCATGTATTCGAGAATCAGGTCCCACCCGATCAGCCAGGCGATGAACTCGCCCATGGTCGCATAGGCATAGGTATAGGCTGATCCGGCGACCGGCACGGTCGACGCCATCTCGGCGTAGCAGAGGCCGGCGAACGCGCAGGCGATCCCGCCGATGACGAACGACAGCGAGATCGCCGGGCCCGCGTTTTCGGCGGCCGCGTGGCCGGTGAGCACGAAAAACCCCGCGCCAATGACGGCGCCGATCCCCAGGGTCACCAGATTCAGCGCCGACAGTGTTCGTTTGAGCGAATGCTCGCCCGTTTCATTCGCGTCGATTTTCAGTTGTTCGATCGACTTTCGCACCCAAAAATTGGCCGTACACGCGCCAATCCGTCGCCGAATAGCCCGTGCCAGTTGTTCGATCGACTTTCGCACCCACAAATTGGCCATACACGCCCTCTGATGGAATCTCGAGTCGGAAAACAGGGTCCTTCGCCGGGTGCGTCGTTCTCCGGTTTGGGGACCGCGCGGGCGGCGGCGTCGCCGCCCGGCTTGGGCCTCGGTCGGGTCTGGTCGTCTTGTTTGTTCACTTCCCCTTTTCGTCGAGCTCCATCACCTCGATCTTGCGGATCTCGACCTTGCTGCCGGGATCGTGCTGCTGGAAGGCGAAAAAGCCCTTTTCCCAGGCCTTGGTCCGATCGATGAATTCAAACAGAAGCTCGCCATTGATCGAGACCTTGATGTGCGGGACGTGCATTCCGCGCCAGTCCTTGTCGACGGCCTCGATCTCGTAGGTAAACCATGTGTCGGGAGGGACGAGCTGCTTGTAGACGTGCAGGAACCCATAGATCGAGCCCGTGCGGATGGGGTCCTTGTGGGTGCTGTCGATCTGGGCCTCGTACCCCTTGGAAAAGTCGCCGTCGGCGACTGGGGCCCGGAAATAGAGCCCTGAGTTGCCGTGGTCGCTGATCTTGACCTCGGCCTTGAACTTGAAGTTCTTGTAGTCCCCCTTGGGGCTGTAGAGCATGCCGGACTGTCCGGAGCCGACGATCACGCCGTCCTTGACGTCCCAGTGGCATCCCCCCTTGGAGTGCGAGACTGGGATCCAGCCCGAGAGGGTGGAGCCGTCGAAGAGCGAAACCCACTCGCCCGCGCCGGCCGCGCCCGAAAGCGCGAGGATCAAGCCGCCGGCGGCCAACATTCGTGAAAATCCCGTCATCGATCGTTTCATGTTTCGTCACCCCAGGTGAGAGGCGCTTCCAGGCTTTGGGAGCGCGGAACTGGCGATAGTGTTCCCGATGTCCGGCGAACGGCGATCTCGCCCAGCCCGCGGATCCGACCGGAATGGAGCCCGCGAGCCCGCCATTAAGCTTGATACGTCCCCGTTCGCGAACCAAGTCTAAGCGAACCCGAACCCCGCCGCCAGAGGGCGGATGGGCTTGCTCGCGCTAACGGATTCTGGCATTCGGTCCGTGCGCACGGTTCCTGAGAGTGTCGGCGGTTGATGGCTCGAAGGATCGAGGGGCCTTCCCTTGACGGACCCGGACCGCTCGCGTGACCACGGACGTGAGTCCGTGGTTTGAGACGTGACGAACGTCCTCCAACCTCGGGCGTAAGCCCGATTCCTGCCCAGGATTCCTACTCTCTCGCCCACGGATCGAGCCACATGTCGCGTGGATCCCGCTCCCAGCCATGCGCCGGCTCACGGCCCGATCGGGCTCACGCCCGAGGTGACTGGACCCGCGTCCCGCTCGTATCACGGACTCACGTCCGTGGTCACGTTTCGCGCCGCCGCGGAGCACTCGGCGCGTCACGTCACGATGCTTGCTCAGGCTTGTTCGGCGAATGCTTGGTCGCGGCTTCGCCGTGTCACGTTCCATCGCGATTTTCAAGGAACCGCCAGAATCCGTTGGCGCACCCGATGGGCTTGCTCTCGGCTGGGAATGACAACCGGCCCTCGTGAGGCTCGCGGCGA
>JAKBAP010000434.1 GCA_021808995.1 Planctomycetota bacterium
GACCCGACGAAACGAGTCGGGCCTTTCCCAGGCGGCCGTGAACGCGCAGATCGCGCCTGAGCTCGAACCGCCGATACCGCGGTCGTTGCCATCCTTCGAAAGGTGGATCGGCCGGCCGTCGGCCGTCTTGAGGGTTTCGACGACGGGGAGCAGCTCTTCCAGCAAGAATCGCACGTAGGCGTCACCGAGCCCGTCGTATTCAAAGCTGCGGTTGAACCGATCGAGCGAGCCTCCCTTGGTCGATTTCACACGCCCGGGTGTGATGAACACGCCGATCATGATCGGGATTTCCTTCTTCTCGATCAGCTCGTCAAAGACCGCGGGGGCCTTGCTCTGGATGCCGTCCTGGTTGACCCAGAGGCAGGCGGGCTTGGCGGGGTCGTATTGCCTGGGGACGTAGACCCAATAGTCCCGGGTGGTGCCGGGAAAGATTTTGCTGTCGGCGAAGGTGTGCTTGGTCACCTCGCCCTTGGGTGGGGCCGCGCTGGTCGCGGATGGAAAGCCCGCGCTGGTCGCCAGGGCCAGGAGAGCCGCCAGGGGGGTGCGACCTCGCGCGGAATCAAAAAATCGCGGCATGGTGTGAAATCCTCGGTGTCGACGCCGTATGGGAGGGCGTTATTGAGCCTCGCAACTCGCGAAAATCGATTCTAGACGAGCGGGCGCGGCATCGACAGCGGGAAGCGACCCCGCGCGCCGGTTCTCGCCCGCGGGGTCACGAGAGCGCAGGCGCGTGGGACGCGATCTGGCTCAATACTGGTCCGCGCTCAGTACCTCGCCGCCGGCCCGGGTCGAGAGCGCCTGGTAAACTCCCATCGGGGGGCCGACCGAGAACAGACCGGTCGACGCGTTATAGAGCACGTTGGTGGGCTGGCCGTTGGCGGGATTATAGGGCCACGAGTTGATCGTGTCCTTGATGAACCGCGCCGACCCGTCCAGAAACGCGAAGTTCGCCCCACCAGGGTGAAAGCTGGAGGCGGCGATCGAGAAATTGTCTTCCTGGGCATTATACCCATAGAAATAATCACCGTTAGGATTGGGATCGTCGCCGATCCTCCCGAAGGGATTGAGCGGATAAAGGGTCGTGAAGAGCGTGTCGCCAAAATTTCCCGAGACCCAAGCGCCATTGTATTGAAAATCGATCGACCCATAGACGTCTGGCGTCTGGCTGAACTTGCCGTGGGCCTTTTCACCGAAGGCAAAGGTATTACTGAGTCCGTCGGTCACGCTGGCGATGGTCGCCGGCCGGACGCCGCCGGGGTTTTGTGGGGCGATGGGGTTGGGCTGAACGGGAAAGCTAGGCCAGCCCAGGTAAAAGAAGGTTCCGTTGGCCTGGTTCAAGATCGCCTGGAACTGTCCTGGTGAAGAGACGGTGTTGGGGAGTTTGCAGATGGAGCCCATGTTGCCGGCGTAATTGGTATAGGTCAGGACCTGGGTCGAGCCGTCCCAGCCCCAGCCCGCGAACGGGGTATGGAGTCCGGTGGTGAGCGCGTCACTGGGGCACCACAGCAGTGCCAGGCCAGCCCCCCCGACGGTGCCGTTATCGGCGGTCCAATTGATGAGGCTATAGTTATAGGCGTTGGCCATGGGCTGTTGTTCGAGATAGCTCAGCATTCGGACGAAGAGGCTGCTCCCAACGTAATACCCGCCGGGCGAAAAGAGGCAGTTCGCGCCGCAGTTTTCGCGCGCCATGCCATAGGGATAGCTCCCGTTCCCACTTTCATAATTGGCGAGTCCAAGCGCGAGCTGCTTGAGATTGTTGACGCACTGGGCGCGGCGGGCGGCCTCGCGGGCGGCCTGGACGGCCGGGAGCAGCAAGGCAATCAGAACGGCGATGATCGCGATCACAACCAGCAGCTCGATCAGGGTAAAGCCCCGCGCGTGGCCTGGTGAATCAGGAGTATGTCGGCGGGCTCGATCAGGGACCAGTTTCAAGGGAAGCTCCTCGTTTAGGCGTGTGCGTGACGCACAACGAATCGGCGAATAAGTTGGCGAATCGCCCATGATCAACGTTGGTTGGGTCGGATTGTTTCAGCGTCGAGAGGGGGTGCTGGCCTTCGAGCCCTTGGGGGCCCTGGGCTGGGCGTCGACCTTGCGCCGATCGAGCGCCTTGCGAGCCTCGGGGGCGATGTCCTTGGGCTGGCTCGAATCGCCACAACCCGCGAAGGCCACGGCCATCAATAGAACAACAAAGCCGCCCGACGAACGACCAGGCACACGCGTGGTCCGTGCGATCACGATCCGCTCCTTATCGACGGGCCGTCGAGATCTCGGTTCTCGTGCCGCCCGCCCAGGCTCGCCCGCGAGAATCCGCGGACAATTGGGTGACACACGAACCGCCCCATGGCTCGCGAAACCACGAGCCGGAGGGCGTGGAACGGTCGATCTCGTGACCTTCGACTACCTCGAAAAACAATGGGCAAATGCCACGCGATGGCGCTCGTCCCTCGCAGAGCGCGAACCGCTACGGGCGTGGGTAGGTCTTCGGACTCCCAAGCTGGTGCGCCGAGCCTTCTCATCGGCCTAACCACTTTCGCGGCCGGCTCGACAATGGCAATGAGGGGCGACGCCCATTAACGCTTGGTCACCGCGGCGGGGCCGTCCCGGATTCACACCGGATTCCCTGTTCGCCGAAACGGACGGAATGCCGCCTCGGCCACCCATGCCTCATGACGTACGGCGATCATAGAGGCCCCAAAAGCCACTGTCAAGCGCCCAAGCCTGCTCAAGGTCGCCGATTAAAAAGGCGTTTACTTGTATGTGCGTCCCAGCACGCCCACGATCGCCCGCTTGAGCTCGAGGGGGTCGATCGCCCCGGATTTACGATAGACGATCTTCCCGCCGGGGGCGATCAAGATCGTGTAGGGGACGGGGCCGGGCCATTCCTTATCGAGGGCCTGGGCAAAAGCATCGCGGTCGCTGCTCGCGAGGATCGAATTGGCCGCCGCCACGTGGTGTTCTTGCAAGACCTTGAGCGCGTCCGCCCGCTTTTCGGGGTTGTCCATGCTGATGGTGGCGAGCTTGAGCCCGCGCCCGCGGTACATGCGGTTGATCTCGACCAGTTCCGGCAACTCGGCGACACAGGGACCGCACCAGGTGGCCCAGAGGTTGACGAGCAAGAGATTCTTACCCTCGTTCCGGGCGAGCTGGGTGACGCCTTTCAGGTCGATCGGCTCGATGGCGACGGGCTCCGCGTTCCATTTCGCGAGCGATTTCTGGGCGTCGGCCCGTTTCTCGGCCCATTTGGTCGAGCAACCGAAGACACGCGTTTGAGGGACGGGGACGGGCTGGCCGGCGAGCAGCGCCTTGACGGCGTTCAGGGCGTCGTGCGATTTGACGGCCTTGACCTCGGCGTCATCGAACCGGCCGGCGTAGCGCAAGACGCGGTCGGCGTCGAAAATATACACATGTGGCGTCGCCAGTACGCCATAGGCATGGGCGACTGATTGGGTTTCGCCGTCGTAGAGGTAGGGATAGCGGTATCCGTGATCCTTGGCGCGGAGTTTCATGTCGTCGAACGAGTCGCCCAGGTCGGTGTATCCCAGCTCGTCGAGCCGGACGGCGGCGGGGTCGTTGGGCGAGATCGCCACGACGGCGACGCCCTGATCGAGATAATCGGCGTGCAATTGGGCGATCCGGTCCTCGTAGGCCTGGGCGGTCGGGCAGTGGTTGCAGGTGAAGACGACGACGAGCACCTTGGCCTGGGCGAAATCGGCGAGGGAATAGGTCTTGCCATCGACGCCGGGCAGGTGAAAATCCGGCGCGTGCGAGCCGATCGCCAGCGGCTTGGGATCGGCCGCGCTGGCGGTGAAGGGGGCTGTCAGGGCGAGGAACGCGACGAAAACGAAAGCTTGCGGGCGGTTCATGCCGGTGTCTCCCGTGAAGAGGGCCGAGTGCTCGATCCCCTGTAGTTTGCCAGCCCACGCGTTCCAAGCCAATTGACTCAAGCATAATTCTCGAGAAGTGCCCCAACCCGGCGAGGCGACTTGGCCTCACGGCGCATTCGTTTCATCCGATTCGCTAGGACTTCTCAACAGCTTAGCTGGATCAAGGTCGGTCCCTGAATGGCCAGGAACGATGAAGACTATCCGGCGAAGGCTCAGTGCAAGTTGGCCGGCGATCGGTTCTCCTTGATCAGTTCTCGCCCGGTTCAGGGAGTCGAGCAGGAGGATCGAGACGTGCTTGCGAATCTGTTAGGATCGAGGAAAATCTGATCGTGAGGATGGAACATTCATGAAGTTGAATCCCCTCTCCAGCGACCCTCGAGAGATCGAGGGGGCCTTCCCTTCACGGACCCGGAACGCTCGCATGATCACGGACGTGAGTCCGTGGTTTCAGACGGGACGAACGTCATCCAACCTCGGGCGTGAGCCCGATTCCTGTCCAGGCTCCGTACCCTTTCGCCTGGGGATCGAGTCGCCGCTCGCGTGGATCCCGCCCCCTGAC
>JAKBAP010000435.1 GCA_021808995.1 Planctomycetota bacterium
AGCGAGCGAGGGGGGCTGTCGGCCAGGGATCGGGCGCGGCCTCCTGGCGTTTCAGGGCGGCGATCGCGTCGTCCCCCCATGCCAGGCGGACGTCCCGGTCACGTCGGTCGACCTCGATCGGCCTACTCGAGGCGCGGCCCCGGAATCGCCCGCCGTTGGGGTCGCGATCCGGCGTTAGCCCACCGACGAACTTGCCGAGTCGTGGCCCGAATTCGTGAACAATCCTGGCCGCGCTCGCGTCGGAGTTCGCGTGCAGGATCAGGATCGCGCCGGTGAGCTCTCCCGGCGCGTCGGCCCTGGCGGTCGCGGCCGCCGTCACACCCTGGAGCCGGGGCCAGAGGTCGGCCTCAAGGTTCACCCCGGCCGCCCGCGCGGCCAGGTACAGGCGTACCCGGGCTGGCGCGGTCGCCTTGTAGGCCGGATCGAGCTTCTGAACGCGATCGAGAGCCTCGAAAACCCGATCGGTGAATTCGGCCTCGGGGCCGATGGCGATCGAGACCAATCCCATCACACGCTCATGTGAGAACCCCGACGGCCACCGGGGGTCCACGCCCCCGTGATGGGGTTGGGCCTTGCGTTTCCCGGGCGCGACCAGCCCCTCGACCTCGGCCACGAGTCGATCCTCATGGAGCGCGATCCGCGCTTCGATCCGCGAGAGATGGAGCCCCTTGGCGACGGCGAGCCCCCGATTCATCACGGCGAGCGAGGACGCGCCCGGGGACTTCATCCGCGCGAGGTCGATCACCGCCGTGAGGCCGTCCCCCCGCGCGGGATCAAGGAGCGTGATCGGCGGCGAGTCCGCGCGGTGAACAAGCATATCAATAAGCGATGTCCTGTTTCCGGCCAGCGCGACGCGGGGGCCGTCCACGACCGCCAGGAGCCCACTCTCGCCTCCCAGTCGCATCACCGAGAGCCGCCGCGAGCCCATCTCGAGAGCCATTTCGTCCGACCCCGAGCCGAGTCGCGCGGTCATGGCCGCCGCGGCCAGGGCACCCGCGTCGTCGCGGGGAGCCAATGCGCGAAATCGGGGGCCCGGCCCAGAACCCTCCAGGTCGAGCCAGAGCGTCGCGCCATCAAACGAGCGCCATTCGGGAGCCATGAGAGGGTTGAAAAGCGCGATCGCCGCCTCGAGCGGCTTGCCCAGGTCGCCCCCCGAGGCTCGTTTCCAGGCGACCAGCCCCGCGGCGGGGTGCGCGACCCTCGATCCCTCGAAGAGCTTGAGCAAAAGCTCGGCCTGCCGATCGGGATGATCGACGCGAACCACGATGGCCTCGCCGCGAGGGGGCGGGGGTTTGTTTTCGCCCACCACTTGCCAGGCAAGCCCAACCACGGTCAAAACAAACATCGTCTTCACGACTTGTCTCCGTCCGGGACCTGACCGGCCTGAATAACCGAGCAACGCGTTCGGCGAGGACGCGAGGCTAAAAATCCGCGAGCCGCTTGCAAACTCAATCGGCCGAGTGTATCAATAATGGGCGGTCGTGCTCAGGCGGATCGTCAAATCTCGTCCGCCCGTTTCGGATGTTTGGCTTTTACGCATCACAAGATCACTGATTTCAATAGCGGGTCCATGACGTCTTTCCCTCGCCCACGGCGATCCCCTGGCGCTTCGGCATTCGCGATCATGCTCATGATCGCCGTGCTGGCCCTCGCGCCCTCCGTCGCCTGGGGAGGATGCTCCCATGACGTCGCGTCCAGGCTTGGGCTCGAGAAGGAGAGCTTGGCTCTCGACCCGCTTATCCAGCCCGAGACGGATCACGCGTCGAGCCCGCTCCCTTCACCCTCGCCCGAGCGGCCTTGCACGGGGCTGTTTTGCTCTGGTCAACCCTCGGTTCCTCACGTTCCCCCAAGCCTCTCGCGGCAGATCGCTCCGACGTGGGCATGGATCTCACGCGGTGAGGTTCCGGTGTCCGACGGTGACGCGTTCCCGCGCTTGACCTCGGAACCAGCCCCCCCGGTCGTGACGCCACTCGGGATTTTCCACCCTCCCCGATAACGCCCGCCTTTCCCATGTCATCCGCGCCGTAGTCACCCGGCTCCAACCGGCTTGCCCGGTGAACGCTCCTGTGCACGGTACAGAGACTCATGGTCCAGCGCTCGCGCGTTTGTCGGCGCGCGGGGCGGTTGATGAGTCCCACCGAAACGATCCGATCCGTCAACTCGCCCGACCCACGCGCGCCTTCGATCGCCGCGCCTGCTGGGGTCGAGCCGTCCCCCGATCATGCGACGCGAATGCATCCGTCCCCCTCCGATGAATCGCGAGGGTGATCGGCGCGGGTTCGGTCCACGCGCCGAGCTTGTCTGAACAGGGTGTTCCTGATTTCAAGAATGCAATCTATAGAAGATGAAAAGGTGTCAAACATGAATCGTCGTTCGTCCGGATTCACGCTCATCGAGCTTCTGGTCGTGATCGCCATCATCGCGGTCCTGATCGCCCTTTTATTGCCCGCGGTGCAATCCGCCCGCGAGGCCGCCCGCCGCGCCCAGTGTGTCAACAATCTCAAGCAGATTGGGCTCGCGCTTCACAATTACCATGGGGTAAACAATGTCTTTCCGATGAGTAGGGTGTGCGTGAGCCTAGCCGCGTTCAACGAGGCGTTCTCGGCACAGACCGCCATCTTGCCGTTCATGGAGCAAACCCCGACTTTCAACGCGGTGAACTTCAGTCTGATGTGGTCGGATCCGTCGCAGGCGACAGTGGCGGCGACGTCGCTGGCGTCGCTCATTTGCCCGAGCGACCCGATCACGTACGGCATCCCGGCGGGTTGGGCGGCGACGAGCTATCGCGCCAGCGAGGGGAACGACATTCTTTATGGATATGGTCCCAGTGATCCCAGCGGCGTGAACGTGGGCATGCCCCCGCCCAACGGGGTCTTTTTCATTGGGGTCTGCTTCTCGATCGCGAGCATCACGGACGGCACGAGCAACACCGGGGCGTTCAGCGAGCACCAGATCGGCGATTTCAATAACGCCCTCGCGACTCCCGAGGACACGTTTCGGCCGGGGACTTATCCGGCGAATCAGCTTCAGGCGATTCAGCAATGCGCGGCCATCGATTGGACCAACCTGAGCTATCAGGGGGTCTCGAACGTGGGTGCGCCGTGGATCTATGGATATCACTCGACGACGACATTCAACATGTCGAGCCCTCCAGGCACGCGTTCATGTATGTTTCCTCCGCTACGAATCATGACAACGGCCGACAGCCGTCATCCAGGCGGAGTCAATTTGCTCATGGCCGACGGCTCGGTGCGATTCGTCAAGACGACGATCAGCCAGCCCATTTGGTCGGCTCTCGGCTCGCGAAACGGTGGAGAGGTCGTGTCGGCGGATCAATACTGAGATGGCGTTCGTGTCGTGGGGCGTGAAAAAGTGAAACGATCAATGACGTGGTTTTGGCGTGGTGGTCTGGGAGCGGTCGTGCTCGCGTGCGGCTGTGGCGGAGGCGCGCCGACCGCCGATCCCCAGGCCGCGCGATCCGCTCTCGAGAGCGTGCTTGAAAACTGGCGAGCCGGCGCGTCGTTGTCCGCGCTCGAGGAGGGGCGGCCTTCGATCCATGTCTCCGACTGGCAACGGGGCACGGGGGTCAAGCTCACTCGTTACGAGATCGACGAGGACCGACCGTCGGGGACAAGCAGGCGCTTCAAGGTGCGGCTCTGGGTCGATTCCGGCAAGGGGAAAACCCGTGCCGAGCCGGCTGAATACGACGTGGTCGATCGGCCGGAACTGGTGGTCGTTCGCGTGGGCGACCGTTGATCAGTGTCATCGGAATTCCGTGCTTCTCGCCAGCATGGCGAGTCTGAACAGGAGAGAATGCATGAATCGATCATGGGGATGGATGCTGCTTGCGGTCGCGTCGACGAGGTTGGTGGCCTCCGCGTGGGCCGAGGACTCCAAGCCTTCCAACGTGTCGCCGACTCGCCCCGAGCTCAAGATGCAGCTCGAGGGCTCAAAAAAATCCAAGCCCAGGCTCCCCCTGCCCCCTCCCACCGACGCGGAGCTCACGGCGGCGCGAACCAAGGGGCCTGGGACGCTTCCCGGAATCGTGAACAACGGCCGGATGCGGAAGCTATATTTGCCAGCCGAGCTGGTTGGAGGCGGTTTCACGCGCGGTCAAAGGCGCGAACCTGGGCCGGACTTCGCGTTCCAGACCAAGCTGTTCTGGATCGTCTCGCGAGCCAACAACTGCATCTATTGCCAGGGACATCAGGAGGCCAAGCTTGCCTCCGCGGGGGTGACCGAGGAGGTGATCGCCGCGCTTGATGGAGGGTGGTCCGAATTCACTCCCGCGGAGCGAGCGGCTTTCGCATTCACCAAAAAGCTCACCCTGACGCCACAAATGATGACGGACGCGGACGTGGACGCCCTGCGCGGCCATTTTAGCAATCGGGCGATCACCGAGATGATCGTGGCGGTGGCGGGGTTCAACGCGATGAATC
>JAKBAP010000436.1 GCA_021808995.1 Planctomycetota bacterium
TCAAAGCTCACCTTCTTGGCGGCGGTTCGCGATTCGCGAGGCGGCTCCCCGGCGACGGCGGCCATGCCCAGGAAAACGGCCGTCAGGCCACCCATCCAGCCGAATCGGCTCGTGGTGATCATCCGCATCTTGGATTGCTCCCTGTTCTTCTTCGGAGGCGGGGCGTGACGGACGTTCCGGGCCTGGTGCCGAGGCTGTTCTCGGCCGCGAATCCAACCCGACGCAGACTGAAAGAACGTCCCTTCGAGGCGGCTTGCATGGGGGGCACCATTGTACACGACGCCCCTTGTGATCCAGGCTGGTCGACCACGGGCGCGGGCGGCTTTCCCGGCACCATGCCATGCAATCAACCCGAGGTCGATCCGCATCAGGCCGCGAAAGCCATGCTCGCAACATGGCCGTTGTTGAATTCTAATCGAACATCCGTGTGAATTTCTAGTAAGACAACTGTTCAACAGCCGAGATTGGGGGTTCGTGACTCGTTCGCGGGACGTCGCGACCACCAAAACCGGCTCATTCGGACCAGAGTGACGAGGGGTATCAGGCCGGTCGCGAGTATCCGAGGGTTCCGTGTTGATCGTTGAGCCCATGGACGTCGAGGGCGAGCTCCGACAGGGCGTCGCTCAGGATGTCCTGATCGACCTGTGAGAAGAGGGCGTCGACGGCCAGGGCGGCGGGGCTTCCCGAGCTCAGGTTCTGGAAGATCTGGCTGCTCGGTTGCGAGCGGGTGTGGGGCCGGAAATCAATCGAGCCGACGGCGGCGACGAAGCCCTGGATGTTGCTCAAGGGGAGAGTGAGATAAGTCGTCGGGGACGCGCCGCCGATCGAGCCCCCCGAGACGATCGCGCTCGTTGGCGTGAATCGAGAGTCGATGACGACATTGCCGAGGATCGAGCCCTGGGCGATGATCCGGCCGCCCGAGAGCCCGCCAAAGGCGGTCAGATCGCCCACCAGGTTGCCCTCGGTGACGATCGCGCCGGTGATCGGCCCGCGGGAAACGATCCCGCCGTAGAGCGTGGGAAGCCCATCGGCGTTGGCCGCCTCGACGCCAATGTCCCCCTGGGCGACGATCAACCCGGTGATCGAGCCGTTGGCCTGGACGAGGCTCACGATCTTGCTGGTGCTGGAAATCGTGCCCGAGATCGCGCCATTGCCGGCCAGGATCTCGGTGACGACCGCGCTCGGGGTTCCGGCGTGCGTGAGCGCGCCGATCGACCCATCGACCGACGAGGGAGCGCCCGTGATCGGGTTGTACTCGATCCCCGTGGTGGTGATCGAGCCGGTGATCGGACCCCGTGGTGCCAGGATCCCGCCAAAAATCGATGGGGCGGTGACATTGGCCGCGAGCCCGGTCGGTCCCGAGAGGATCAGGCTGCCGAGGGGGCCCGTGCTCGTGATCGACTGGGTGATGGGGAGCCCGGTCTGGATCGAGCCGCCGATCCCGTTCAAGGCGATCGAGGCGATCGAGGCCTGCATGCTCGAGGGATGACGGGTGAAGAGGGGACTGATCCGGGTCACGAGGGGTCTGATCGCGCCTGTCGACCCGACGGGAACCAGCACCGCGGTGACCAGGGCGGTCACGCCGCCGCGGGGGTCGGAGGTGACGCCCGAGCTCGGTTGCTGGTCGATGAAGAGGACATCCTGGGGACCAAAAGTATTCTGGTTGGGAAGCACGCCCAGGAACATCGCCGCGTCATACTGGGTGGAAAAGGGTACTCGGAAGGTTCCATCGCCCAGGGCTACCGCGGTTCCGGGCGTGAGCAGATCCTTGGCATCGGTGAAATTGGCGGTGTTGCCTGGCGCCAAGGTTCCATTGGGTTGGAGATACTCGCCGAAGGCCACGGCCTGGACACTCTGGGCGTCGATCGAATCTGGCGGGGCGAAATCACGGACGGCCACGCTCGTGAGCGCGTCTTGCGGCAGGACGACTCCGCCCTGGGTGGTGGGAAGGCCCAGGAAGAGCTGGGCCTCGGTCGAGATCTGGGTCAGCAGGTTTCCCTCGACCGAGATGTCGCGAATCCCCGACGGATTCACGGAATCCACCCGCGCGAGGTTGAATTTCTGGGTGTCGCTCCAGGTGACCAGGCTGAGATCGTACTGGCCCGGAGCGTACGAGCCGCTGGAATTCGTCACCCGCGCGGTGAACTGGGGACTCGAAAGCGACAGCGGCTGGCCGCTCGAGCTCACCGCGGCGAGCCCCTCATATAAGTATTGAAAATTGACACCGGCGGGATTCGCGTTGTTGGCTTCCGAGGTCGGATAGGGGGTGTTGGGAGCCACCGCGATGGGAAGGGGATAAGGCGCGCCGGGGACGGCGGCCTCGACCCTGCGCTGAGTGCCGTTTTCGTTGACCTGAAGCACGATCGGACCATAGCCCCCCTGGACGGCGATGTCGCCAACCCGGCTCGCCGTGATGCTGCCCGGTGTCCCTCCCCGCACGTTCAGGGTCGAGAGCGTGCCACCGACCTGGACCTGGCCCGAAAGATCCCCCGTCACGTCCATCTGGCCCAGGTTTCCCGTGAGGCTCAAAAGCCCCGCGAACGTGCCGTCGACCACCAGATGCTGGATGTTGACTCCCACGATCTGGGCCGAGGGGAGCACATTGCCGTCGATCGTGAGGAGTGGGACGTTCAGGAACTGCGTCTCGTTGAGCAGACCGCTCAGGTTTCCGGCCACCGTCTCGCTCCCCGAGACGTGAAATCCGATCAGGTTCAAGACGCCGTTCGCGTTGTGTTGATAGGTCACCGTCGCCGTGTCGTTGGGCGTACCGGCGATGATCGTGGTCAGATAGGGCAGATTCAGGTCGACGTTCACCGTGAGATTGGTGTTGCCGCCAGGACCTAGGTTGATATTCAGCGTATGCAGGCTGCTAGTGCCCACGGTGGGATCAACCTGGGTAAACGTGATGCCCCCCGCCCCCATGCCCAGGCCAGTGAGGGTGGTGTCGGTCAGGGTCGTATTCGAGCGCGCCGTCGAATCGCCGGTATCGTCGACGTTGAGCGTGTCGGCGCCCGTTCCCTGGATGATGAGCGATCCGGCGATATTGGAGACAACGCCACCAGACATGGTCGGGGCCAGGCTCCCGACATTAAAGGTATTGGCCGCGGAGCCCGATGTCTGGGCGACGAGCGTGGTGGTCGTGGCCGTGTAGCTACTCTGGACGTTGACGATGTCGCCGCCGGTCCCAAGATTGAGCGTGAGATTCGCGAGCCCGGTGTAGGAAATGCCTCCGACGACCATGCCGAGACCGTTCAGGCTATCGCTGGTGAGGAGGGGGGATTGGGCCTTGGTATCGCCGGAGTCGTCGACATTGAGCGTGTCGAGGCCGGTTCCCTGGATGACGATCGGCCCGGCGATATTGGCGAGGACCCCTCCCGAGAGCGTCGGCGCGAGGCTTCCGACGTCAAAGGTGTTGGCGGCCGAGGACGCGGCCGCGATCAGGGTCGACAGTGTGTACTGGGCGGTGCTCCGCGCGCTGACCGTGTCGCCCCCCGTGCCGAGGTAGAGATTCAGGTTGGTGAGATTCGAGTACGCGATCCCCCCCGATCCCATTCCCAGCCCGACCAGCGAGACGTTCGTGAGCAGGGCCGTCTGGCGTCCGGTGTCGGCGGAATCGTCGACGTTCAAGGTGACGACGCCGATCTGGGTGGTGACGGTCAGGCTGCCCTGGATGCCGCCGATGGTGCTGCCAGGGGTCGGAGGGAACCCCGAGCCCGCCGGCGACTGAGAGCCGACGTCCACGATGTCGGTCCCCGCGCCGGCGTTGACGGTGGTCGGCCCAGAGGTGGCTTGCACGTTGATCACGTCGTTGCCGTCGCCCGTGTTCAGCGTGGTCGTGGTCGAGCTCCCGGGCGTGTTCTGGATCGTGTAGGGGATGTTCGAGGCGGTCCCCGTCACGGTAAGGGTGGTCACGCTGCTCCCGAGGACGACCGTGTTGACTCCCTGGGTGACGGTGGTCGGCGTGATCGTGACCGGGTCGCTCCCCTGCCCCAGCACGATGTTGGCCGTGTCGCCAGTGCCGGTATTCTGGATGGTGGTGGTCCCGTCCGCGCTCAACGCGACATTGTAAGTATTGTTGTTTCCCTGGCCCTGGAGGGTCGAATTCCCCACGTAGTTGTTGACGTTAAACGTGGTGTCGCCGCTCGATTGGCCGATAATCTGGATATCCTGGATGTTCTGGAACGTGTCCGAGCTGTTCGATCCCATCTGGAGGACGCCGCCCGAGAGGTTGTAACTGGAGAATCCCGTCTCGACGATTGTGTTATAGCCGCTACCGCCGATGATGGTATTATTTCCCTCGCCGCCACTAATGACCGTGTTGTCGGTCACGCCCGAGAGATTGATGGAATCGTTACCAAGCCCCATGTTGGCGGTAATGGTCGAGACGCCCGTGTAGGTCGTGGTATAGCCCATGCCGCTGACGTTGAC
>JAKBAP010000437.1 GCA_021808995.1 Planctomycetota bacterium
AGTCAGGTCTTCCTGGGCTACTATGGCTCGAGCCCGATCACGATCGAGAACCGGGCGGATATCACGACAGCGAATCTCTACGTCGGCAACGGGATGACCTTCACTCAGACCGCGAGCGACGCCGAGGCGAATCTGAATCTCAACAATAAAGCTTCCGTGACAACGGCAGCCGTGGGGAACGTCACACAGAGCGTTAACGTGAGTGGAGGGGGCACGCTCAACATGGGGACCGCGCTCAATCTCAGCGGTGCCCTCAACGTGCAAGACTCGGGCTCGACGCTGAACGCCCAGGGCCACGGGATCACCTCCAACCAGCTCTTCGTCGGCTGGTACGGAAACGCGGCGGTCAGCCTCGCCAATGCCGGTACGGTCACGACCAACGACCTGTACGTGGGCAACGGCAGCTCCCTCACCCTCCACGGCGGTGATGTCGTGAACAGCTCAATCAACCTCTCCGGCGGTTCGACCTTGACGGTCCAGCAGGTTGGCGGCACGGGGCTCACGCTCAACGGAACGTCGTCGTCCAGCCTCTCGATCGACCCAAGCCAGATGGACTTGATCTTCACGCCGACCTCGACCCCCAACTGGGATTTCCGGTGGAAGGACCCTAGCGGCGGCGGCACCTGGGTCAACACGATCGACTCGTTGATCACGGGAGGTGAGATCGTGATCACCGCTCCCAATGGCTACACGGTCGAGGACAGCAATGGCTACACCTACATCAACGGTATTCCCAACGCGGCCGTTCCCGAGCCCTCAAGCGTGGTCACGCTCTCGCTGGGAGTGATCGGCGTCCTGGCCGTGATGGCGGCCCGGCGGCGAATCGCTTGACGACAGCCCGCCAAGCGGACTCGGGAAAAACGTGTTTATCAATTACATCGGCGTCTCCCCACGGGGGGACGCCGATGCTATTCTGGAATCTTGCGAATTCTCAATCGTGCGATGGAATCCGAGACCACTTTCGAAGGATGCCGGGCATGCGTTTTCCCTCGATGCCGAGACATGGCTCAACGTCACGAATCTGCCAGGCGACGGTCTTGATCGCGCTCGGTTCCGGGTCCGCGGCCTGGGCCCAGGATCCGCCCGCCCCCAAGGTCGAACCCGAGAAACCCGCCACGGCGACCTCTGGCGAGTTCGACTCGGCCATGGAAAAGGTCCGAGAGGGGAAGCTCGATGACGCTCTGGAATTGATCAAAACCCGGTCGATCAAGCATCCCGAATGGCCGCCGGCACGGATCATTCTCGCGCGGTTGCTCTTCGCCTCGGATCAGCAGCCGATGGCGAGGCGCGCCCTGGAGCAAGCGGCCGTCGACTCCTCGGACCACCCCGAGGTGTTCCTCACGATGGGAAACCTCGCGCTTGCCGAAGGCCGGCTAAGCGACGCCCAATTGAACTTCATCAAGGCCCGGAGCCTCGTCGGCGGCGGTCGGTTTCGGGACGACATCGCGGGCAAGTACCAGCGAGAATCACACGACGGGCTCGCCGCCGTGGCCGAGGGACGCGACGATTGGAAGACCGCGCAGGCCGAGCTCCTGGCCAGCCTTGAGCTCGAGCCCAAAAACGGCTCGACCCGGCAAAAGCTCGCGCGGACACTCTTTCGCATGGACAAGACCGACGAGGCCTTCTCGATGCTCGAGCAAGCGGTCAAGGACTCGCCGCAGCTCGAACCCGCTGGAGTCTCGATGGCCTGGCTCTGGAACCAGAAGGGAAACCCCGAGAAAGCCGCCGAGTGGTTTGGATACGCCGCCAAGGTCGAGCCCAAGAGCCCCCGTCCACTGTTGGCCCATTCAGCCTGGTTGATTGACCAAGGCCGATCCAAGGAGGCGGCTCCGCTCGTTGAGGCGGCCCTGGCCCTCGATCCCAAATCACGCGAGGCCAAGCAGATGAGGGCGCTCATCGACTGGCACTCACGCGACCTCGCGGCCGTGGAGGCCGCGCTCGAGCCCATTCATCGCGAGGAGCCCACGAACACGCTCGTCGCGAATTTGCTCGCCCTCGCGCTGATCGACCAGGCCGACCCCGTCAAGCGGACGCGAGGGCTCAAGATCGCGGAGACGACCGCCCGGCGGAATCCTCGTTCATCCGAATCGCTCGCCACCGTTGGCTGGGGCTACTATCGCGTCGGCCAGCTCGACCAGGCGGAAAAGCTCATTCGGGCCTCCATTTCGGGCTCGCGAACCACGCCTGACGTCGCCTATTACCTGGCCCGAGTGCTGACGGATAAAGCCCTCGATCAAGACGCCACCAAGCTCCTCGAATCCGCCCTCAAGCTCCCAGGGGCCTTCGCCCACCGAGACGACGCGACCGCCCTGCTCAAGACGCTCAAGAAATAACGAGACAGACAGGGCATGGACGACCGCGCGGGCCTGAACTCCTGGCCCGCGTTCGAGCTCGTCGGCGTGGCGGTGGGGTTATCGCTTCGAAGTGTCAGTGATCTCATCACAGCCAGGGCTCTCCAGGGAACCCTCCGGTGTGTCCACGCTCCTGGTCCGGAGCGGTTTTTCGTTCAAATAAAGACACATAAGATACCTGAGTTCGCGGAGCATTCCCTGCCGGACCGTGGGATCCGGCTCGGCGCTCTGGGCGGCGGCGATTTTCATGAGCTGAATCACGACCAACGACATCGTTTCGGCGCGTGCCTGGGAAAGCCCCTCGATTAGGCCCAGCAGGATCCTCGACAGCCTGCGCCTACGCGAAAGCCTCAGCTCGGCGGCTCGGGTCGAGGTTTCCTGGAGAGATTCGATCAGAGTCGCCGCCGCGGCTCGCTCGTCCTGAAGCTGCTCCAGGACCCCGAGCAATGCATCCACCAACTCGGGAACCGTCAGGGCCGGGCTCCGTTCCTCGATCTCCCGGAACGCCTCGTCCATTCGCTCGCTGATCCGCACCAAGAGAACATCCGCCAGGGTCTCCTTGTTCGGAAAAAACTGGTAGAGCGACCCGATCGGCGCGCCGGCCCGAGCCGCGATCTCGGTCATCGTCACCGCGTCGTAACCCTTTTCCGCGAAAACCTTAATCGCCGCCTCCAAAAGCGCGGCCACCCGCCGCTTGCCTCGCTCCCGAGTGGGTGTTCGAGCCGCGATGTTCTTCCTTGATCTTGACATTCGCGAGGGTTCCCTCATAAAACTCTTTTGTGAGCGTCGCCTCATGTTACCACACCCGACCGTGAGAGTCGTCTCTCGGGTCCGGGGTGCGGATGGAGGCATCGGTCGGGTTTTCGCGCGTAAACGGGGAGGCTTGCGGATGGATCTCGATGCTCGAACCACGGCTTTTGTGATCATCGACCTTCAAAAAGGGGTCCTTGGGATGGCGACCCAGCCGAGGCCAGCCCTCGAGATTCTAGACGCGACGACCAGGCTCGCGGGGCGGTTGGGCATGGCGGGGGGGTTGATCGTGTGGGTCCGCGTCCAGTGGTCGCCGGATTTCGGTGATCTGCTCAGGCAGACGGTCGCCGCGCCCTCGCCCTACTCCCCGGAACACCTTCCCGCCGATTTCGCCACGTTTCCCGAGGGGGTCGTGGAACCTTCGGACCTGGTGGTCACCAAGCGGCAATGGGGCGCTTTTTACGGCACCGATCTTGACCTTCAGCTACGTCGGCGTGGGATCCGGACCGTCGTACTGGGGGGGATCGCGACCAATTACGGTGTCGAATCGACCGCGCGCGACGCCTGGGAACACGGCTATTCGCTCGTGATCGCCGAGGATCTGACGGCGAGTCTGACGACCGAGATGCACGATTTCTCGATGCGGTTTATCTTGCCGCGACTTGGACTGATTTCATCCTCGAGCGAACTCTCATTCCAGGGGGATTAAATGCAAGACGGAACGGAATCGATCGGGGTCCTGGCTCCAGCGAACGTGGGTGCCTCCTGGCAGTGGATGCTGCTTTCCACGGGGTCGGTGCTGTTTGTCGTGGGAATGTTGTGGGTTGGCCTTCCGGGGGCATGGCTCCTGGGTCCCATGATGGCCGGGATTCTGGTGGGTGTTAATGGGGGATCGATACGCGTCGCGCCGGTGTTTTCACTCGGGGCGCAGGCCCTTCTGGGCTGCATGATCGCGGGGTTGGTCACGCGTCCCGTAATGGCGTCGTTCGCGGCGCGGTGGCCGATCTTTCTGGCCGTCACGGTCTCGACGACGCTCGCCAGCGCCTTGCTGGGCTGGCTGCTTTATCGTCGGCGGGTGTTGCCGGGGACGACGGCGATTTGGGGGATGTCGCCGGGGGCGGCCAGCGCGATGATGCTGATGGCGGAGTCGCACGGGGGTGATTCGAGGCTGGTGGCGTTCATGCAGTATTCGCGGGTGATCTGCGTCGCGTTCGCGGCCTCGTTGATCGCGCGGGTCTGGATCGGCGGCGCGGGGGGGGTAGGGGGTGGTCTAGTCTATTTTCCCGC
>JAKBAP010000438.1 GCA_021808995.1 Planctomycetota bacterium
CTTGTGCTACGACCCCACCCGCCGAGGGCTTCCATCGTCTGATCATAATCTGGAACATCGAAGTCATCGATCAGAAACTCGCCGAGATCGGAATCACGCGCGGGGGGTCGAACGGCCGGACCTTGATGCCAGCCTCTCGTCGACCGCTCAGATCAGTGTCTCGAGGAGGAGCTTCAGTTTACGAATCTCAACCTCGCGGTCAAAAGGATTGTCGACCCGGTCGATGATCGACACGCAAAGCGCACGGTTGTAACCATGGCGCTCGAGCTGGGTGACGATCTGTGCGTATTCGATCTTTCCCTGGCCCACCTTGACCTGAAATTCCGCTGGCGTGAGACCCGTGTCCCGAAGCTGGGCATTCTGGACATAGGGATACACGGCGTTGAAGTCGATATTCGGATCGCCACCCAGGATGAAGTGGCTGGGGTCCAGGGTGAGACCGAGCCCTGGCAGGGCGCGACAAAGCTCGGCGGCGGCCTTGGGGGTTGAGGTCAAGGTCTGGGAGTGAGTCTGCAACGAGAGCACCAGTCCCTCGCGCACGGCCCGGTCGAGGAGGGGGCTCAATCGTTTGAGCTCGTCGTCCCAGGGCGTGCCCAGAGGCGAGGCGGGGATTGTGATGACGGCGACGGAGAGTAGCTTCGCGAGCTTGCAGAGCCCGTCGAACCGGGCGCGAGAGCGGGGGCTTGTCCAGTCGATTGGTCCGAAATCGAGATGAATCGACGAGGGGACGAGACTGGGCCCCCGGCGCAGTTTATGGACGGCCAGATCGGGGTTGTCGCCGGCCTCGGAGGGGCTCAGGTGCCCGCCTCCCTCGACCAGGGCGAGCTCGAACTTGTCGAATTCGAGTTCAGCGATCTGTCTCAGGGCTGTCTCGAGCGGCTCCCGCGCGAAACAAAGTGTACTGCATGCGACGAACATCCAGCGCCTCCTTGTAACCCACATGCCGGGGTGATTGGGACCGATTCGGGGACCGTGATTTGGCCCGTCGGCTCGCCCCAGGCGAAGGGAATCTTACCGTAGGGCGCGGTTGCGGGGTAGGGGAGATGGCGCCCCTTCGCCGCCGCTCTTGGGTTCCACGATCGCGGCGGCGGGTCCATTCGTCCGCGCCAAGCGAGCGACGGGCTCGGCGGCCTCGCGAATCCAGTGCGATTCGGCCAGCCGGGCGAAATCCGCGTACCGAGCCTCGCGATAGGCTTGAAGCGCCGTCAGGATCGCCCGCTGCGCGCTTTGACGACCCACCCGGGGGCTGGGCTCGACACTCTTGCCGACCGCGGCCGCCGCGACCGGCCCCGACCGGCGATTCAACCGCGTGAGCTGGGCGGACAGCTCGTTAAACCGGGCGTGCATGTCGGCGAGCGCGGCTGGCGAGGGATACGGCGTCAGGTTCACGAACCGGGCACCCGCGGCCCCCACCCGGATCGCGGCGACCCCATGCGGCAGCAAGTCGAGCACAAGCTGTCGCCCTCCAGACGCGGGCTCGGGCACCAGCCGAGCATGGCGACCCAGATCGTGGACCGACGCCGTCGCCGATCCATTAATAATCCCCGCGAGCCGCACCGGGAACGGGGAATCATTGGCGATCTCGAGGAACGTCTGGGATTCGTCCGAGAGTGTTCGGGCGACCACGCCAAACGGACGAACGGCCGTTTCGTCGTCGGAATCAAGCGCGACCGCCGGCCAGGCCGGAAGCGCTCGCAACACGGCGGCATAGCGGCGGATACGCTCCTCATGGCCGGCCACGGCCTTGGCATCGAGAAACACATAACGTGAATCCAATACCGCAAGCGCGTGCGCCAGCGGCTCGTCGGCCGTCGCCCCATCACCCAGGGGAAGCGCGGAGAGCACAATCGCGCGACCTCGAGCCACGGGCGCGATTTCCCCCGCCCCTCGCGCGATGTCGGGCTCGTCTCGCGCGGCCACCGGCACCCCATCGGCGTGGAGCGGGGGCTCATCGTCGGCCGCGTCGCTATTCGCGTCGATGATTGGTGAATCAACATCGACACGAAGCAGGATGCCCCGTCCGTCGCGATCGGCCACGAGCGCGTCCAGATCCGGGCTGACGGCCAGGTCGTGGGCGAGGGGTTCGAGCGAAAGCCCCAGCCCACGAAGCACCAACGGCGCTTGCGGATTCCGCGGCCAGACTTGGAGATCGAGGCCCAGTGACCGCCAGGCTTGGCTCGGCGCGAGCCCAGCGCGATCGACTCGCCTGGCCTCGGTGCCCGCCAGGCCGTCGTCGAGGCCCGGGGTCGCCACGGCGAGCAGGGCCGCGGGCGAGATCGCCCGCGCTGTCTCCGCCAGTTCATAATAAAGCGAAGCGATCGCGCGCGACCGCCAGGTCAACCAAGGCATCCGGCCGAGCCCAGCCAGATACCGCGCCCGGGCCGTGAATCGATCCGCGCCCGTCGTCCCCGCGCCCGGAATTTTCTCCGCGATCGGCTCGGCGTAGGTTTCGCGAATGAACCGCGCGAAAGTCGCGTCGTCGAGCCCTGTATCGGGCGTTCCCAGTAAGGTCGCGCCACTCCCCAATCGAATGACCACTCCGGCCGGCGCGGGCCGACTCCCCGGCGCGAGCGCTCGCGCCACCCGAGCCTTCATGGCCGCGCGGACCTCGGGATTCAGTGGGTGATAAACCGGCAGGGTACGCCCCTCGCCATCGATCCGAACCAGCCCACGAGCGATCGCCTCGGCCGAATCCGCCGCGGGGAGCCCCGGCAAGGCCTGGCGACCGCCGAGATCCAGCTCAAGCCAGTAGGCCACCCCACGCCGATCCAGGACCCGCTCAACCACCTCGAGCCCGTCCGCCCCCACGGGGTCTTCCTCGATTTGCCCGGAAAGCGACCGCCGCCACTCGCGATCAGCCAGACTCTCCGGCAAGATCACCGCCCGAGCGCCGCAGGCACCAATGTAGTCCGCCAGATTCCGAGCCGTCGCCAGCGGATCACGCCCACCCTGCGTGCTGAAGGGCTCTAGGGCACGGTCCCCACTCAGGTAAATCCCAAGCGCACGCGCCGGGCGGACCTCGTCCGATTCTTCGCTCAGCGCCGGCACCTCGGCAAGCTCAACCAGCGATGCCGAGCCCAACCGAACCGCCCCATCTCCCCCACGATTGACCAGGACCAAGACCTCTTCCGTCGCGCTGGGCCAGACCAACCACTCAAAAACCGCCGGCGGCCCGTCCTCGAGCAGCGTCGGACCCGAAGCGCAGGCGTCGAGCACCAGCCGCGGCTTGCCTTGCGCCCCCACCGGTTCAATCAGCGCGACAGCCAGGGCCGAAGGTTCGCCCCCCTTGATCGACAGGGTCAGACGATGCGGGCGCTCAGGATGCGCGACCTTGAGTCCGACGGCCGACCACGCCAGCCCCGTCGCATCGGCCGGCTCGAGCAGAGCCGACTCCGCCCCCGTGCGCAGGAACCAGCCTCGTAGCCGATCACGTCGAGATGGCTCGATCAGGGCCTCGGGAGGAACCCGCCACGAAGACCGCCCGGCGATCATCGGCGCGCGGCCCGAGGCCAGCAGCCGATGGCCCCGCCCCCGCGGGAAATCGAGCGCGTCGACCTCGTTCTCATGCCCTTCCTTCGCGATCGTGGTGGCCGCGCCCTTGGGTGCCATCGCCGTCAAAACCACCCGGCGAACCACCGCCGTTGCCGCCGCCGGCCTGCGCCTCCGGATGAAACGCCCAATTCGCGTCCCCTCGTAGGCCGACGGCTCCCAGGTCGCCTTTACCTCGAGCACATACGTCCCCTCGGTCGCCGGCGCGGGCACGTCCCACACCCATAACGCGGGATGAGGCGCGTTGGCCTCGACCACCTCACGCTGTTCGTGCCGCCACAGCTCCTCGCCACCACGTATCGATCGCATCACCCCAGTTAGTCGTGCCGTCAGCTCAGCCCGCTCCGGCCAGATCAGATTCAAACCCACCGAAACCCGCGCATGACCCCCAGGCACCACGATTCCACGCTCCGCCTCGCCAATCAGATCAACTACCAGCGAATCCCAGGGGACTCGCTCAACTGTCACCATCAACGACGACTTGGTCGGCGTCCGCTGCGGCTTGTCCAGGATCGCGATCAACGGCACGCTCACCGACTGGTCGCCCCCACGTACCACCAGGCTCGCCTTGAGAGGTGCCTGAATCCGTGCCCGTACCCGCCCTCGTGGGCTTTGCCCAAGCCTCCATTCCCCCCCCACGGTCGCTCTTGGCCCATTTTCCCCAGAAGCCTTGGTCGTGATACCGATGTCCGCTTGTGGAAAGCGGAAGGCTTCCATGATCCGGCCTTGGCTTAACTGAGCCGTGATCTCTGGCGTGGCTCCCCCCTCATTGGTTGAACCATCCGGCTCACCCCAGCCGATTTCAACCGTGAGCACAACAAAGTCGTCCGAGGGACGG
>JAKBAP010000439.1 GCA_021808995.1 Planctomycetota bacterium
GACCGGGGCCCGGGGGCTGTTACGGGAAGACCACTATCTCGTCACCACCCTGGTCACGAGCACGATGGCCAGGGCGATCGCCGAGCGCGAAGGGGTCCGCGTCGAGGACGACCTGTTGGTGGGGTTCAAGTGGATCGGCGAGCGGATCGATCAGGCGGGGCCGGCCGGGTTCTTGTTTGGTTTCGAGGAATCGCATGGCTATCTGAAGGGGACGCACGCGCGGGATAAGGACGCGGCCGTTGCCGCCCTGCTCTTCGCCGAGCTGGCCGCCGCCGTCAAGGATCGGCGGCAAAGCGTGCTCGAGTATCTCGACGACCTCTCCATCGATGTGGGTTGCCATGGCGAGCGACTGCTGAACAAGGTCTACGAGGGGAGAGCCGGCCTGGCCAAGATCCAGGCGATCATGACCCAGCTTCGCGAGCATCCCCCCGCGTCGATCGCCGGGCTCGCGCTCGCGCGGGTCCACGACTTCAAGACGCACGAGACGCGAGATCTGAACGGCGGATCCGCGGCCAAGCCCTTGCCGTCGCCGTCGGGCGACCTCCTGATTTTCGAGACCGTCCAGCCAGGCTGTCGATTCGCCGCCCGGCCTTCGGGGACCGAGCCCAAGATCAAGTTTTACCTGTTCGCACGGATCCCCGTCGCCAATCCCGACGCCCTCTCAGGCTCGAAAGTCGCCTCCAGGAAGCTGCTCGACCAGATGAAGGCCGAGATCGACGCCCTCGCGGACCAGGCCGCCGGAGCGTGAGCCGTCCCCCCGCCGGCCGACTTGTCCACGATTCCGGATGGCTCGGATGCCCAGTCGTGCCCTTACGTCTTACAATATTGGCGTGACTGGGCGAATCCCGAGGATGCTGGAATCCACGCGTATGCCGACCGCCGAAACCATCGAGACCGACCGCGAACCCAGGGGTGAGCCCACGCGCCATGTGTCCCGGGGATCGCTCGAGGAGCGGACCAAGCGAATCGGGCGTGAACTCCTTGAGCGCATGGGCCGTGGGCCCCGGATCTGGCGGCGTGAATGGTGGGAAGGGCGATTCATCTCCAGCACGCTGCATGATCCACTCACGCGGGTCCAGCTCTTCCGCTTCATCGACGCCCTGCCCTCGCTCCGGACCGCCGAATCCGTGCGCTCGCACCTGGCGGAATACCTGGGAGAGGCCGGCGACCGCGCCCCCAGGTGGCTTCGGGCCGTCATTGGCCTCTGCCCACCCCATGGCGAACGAACCGAATGGCTGGCGGCCTCCGCCCGGACGGCCGCCGGGCTCATGGCGTCGCGCTTCATCGCCGGCTCGGACCCGCAAGAAGCGGCCCGGACCGTCATCGCCCTCAGAAAACGCAAGCTCGCGTTCACCGCCGACCTCCTGGGCGAGGCGGTGATCAGCGAGTCCGAGGCCGAAACGTATCAGCGAACATGCATGGAACTGATCGCCGGCCTGGCCGGCCGGCTGGCCCAGGCGCCGGAAGTCCCCTTGATCGACCGCGACCAGCACGGTCCGATCCCACGGATGAACATGTCGCTCAAGCTTTCGAGCCTGACCGCGCATTTCGAGCCCATCCACGCCCAGGCGAGCTTTGAGCACGCCGCCGCCCGGCTCCGCCCCATCCTGGCCCTGGCCCGAGCCAACGGGGCCTATATCCATGTGGATATGGAGCAATACGCGTATCGTGATCTGACGCTCGACGTCTTTCGGAGGGTCCTGCTCGAGCCCGAATTTCGCGATTGGCCCGATGTCGGGATCGTGGTTCAGGCCTATCAGCCAGGCGCGCTCGCGGTCCTGGAGCGATTGCTCGAATTCGTCAAGGAGCGCGGGACCCCGATCACGATCCGACTGGTCAAGGGGGCGTACTGGGATTACGAGGTCCTGACCGCCCGGCGGCTCGGCTGGCCGGTTCCGGTCCACGTTGAAAAATGGCGGAGCGACGCCTCGTTCGAGCGCTGTTCGAGGTTCCTGATCGAGCATCACGACGACCTGCGACCCGCCTTCGGCAGTCATAACGCGCGCAGCCTGGCCCACGCGATCGCGGCGGCCGAGGAACATGGGCTCCCCCCGGCGGCGTACGAGCTTCAGACCCTCCACGGCATGGGCGACGCGATCCAGCAGGCTCTTGTCGACCGGGGCCAGCGGGTCCGGGTCTACACCCCCTATGGCGCGATCTTGCCGGGAATGGCCTACCTGGTGCGGAGATTGCTCGAAAACACGTCGAACGATTCGTTTCTGAAGGCCAGCTTTGCGGGTCGGGGGGCGGTCGACGACCTCCTTCGCAATCCCGAGGAGACCGGTATGACGCGCGCGGTCGAAAGCCCCCCCCCTGCCCGCCTGGTCGAGGCGCTCGCCCCGTTCCAGAACGAGCCGCCCACCGATTTCGCACTGGCAGGGAATCGCGCCCTCATGGACCGCGCCCTGGCCGATGTTCGCGGCCGGCTCGGCCAGACGTATCGTCCCTTGATCGCGGGACGCGAGGTCGAGGGGGAACTCGAGCCTCTCGATTCATGCGATCCCAGTCAGTCGTCGCGGGTGGTGGGTCGAGTGTTGCTGGGGGGGGTGGAGCACGCCGAGCGGGCGGTCCAGGCGGCTCGAGCCGCGCTTCCCGCGTGGGCGTCGACCCCGGCGGCGGCCAGGGCCGAGGTTTTGTTCAAGGCCGCCCAGATCATGAGGCGCGATCGATTCGAGCTCGCCGCCTGGGAGGTCCTCGAGTGCGGCAAGCCCTGGGCCGAGGCCGACGGAGACGTGGCCGAGGCCATCGATTTTTGCGAGTTTTACGCCCGCGAAATGATCCGCCTGGCCCAGCCTCGACGTCGCGACGCTCCCGGCGAAACCAATGTCATCAGCCACGTCCCACGCGGTGTCGCCGTCGTGATTCCCCCCTGGAACTTTCCGCTCGCGATCCCCTGTGGAATGACCGTGGCCGCGCTCGTTTCCGGGTGTACCCTGGTGCTCAAGCCGGCCGAGCAATCGTCCGTCATCGCATGGAAACTGGCTCAGGTCTTGCTTGAAGCGGGCGTTCCCTCGGGTGTGCTGAACTTCCTCCCTGGCCTGGGGGAGTTCGTCGGGCAGGCGCTCGTGAATCACTCCGATGTCGACGTGATCTCGTTCACCGGCTCGCGCGAGGTGGGATTACTCATCAACCGCCAGGCCGCCCAGGTGGTCCCCGGCCAGAATCACATCAAGCGCGTGATCGCGGAGATGGGGGGAAAGAACGCGATCCTGATCGACGACGACGCCGATCTCGACGAGGCCGTCGTGGGGGTTCTCGCGAGCGCGTTCGGCTATGCCGGGCAGAAATGCTCGGCCTGTTCGCGGGTGGTCGTGCTCGCGGGGGTTTACGAGACCTTCCTGGCTCGATTGGTGGAGGCGGCCCGCTCGCTCGCGATCGGTCCCGCCTCCGATCCCGCGACGATGATCGGCCCTGTGATCGACGCCGCCGCCCGGCGGAGGGTCCTCGAGTATCAGGCGATCGCCGCCCAGGAAGGGCGAATCGTGTTCCAGGCCGATATCCGGGCGCTCGTCGATCGCGGATTCTTCGTCGGCCCGACGATCGTGGCCGACGTCGACCCCATGGCCCGCGTCGCCCAGGAGGAAATCTTTGGACCCATCCTGGCCGTGCTCAAGGCCCGAGACCTCGATCACGCCCTCGCCATCGCCGACGCGACCCCTTATGCCTTGACCGGTGGCTTCTATTCGCGCGGCCCGGCCAACATCGAGCGGGTCAAACGCGAATTCCGCGTCGGCAACCTCTACATAAATCGCGGAATCACGGGTGCCCTGGTCGATCGCCAGCCGTTCGGCGGGTTCAAGCTCTCCGGGATGGGAAGCAAGGCCGGCGGCCAGGAATACTTGCTGGAATTCCTACTAACCCGCTCCGTGGCCGAAAACACGATGAGACGGGGTTTCGCCCCGGAGGCATGAACCACGTGGCTTAACCACGGAAAACCAAAACCGAATACCCGGAGTTAAACCATGGAAAGCAGGGATAATCAGGACGAACAACGGATTCGCTTGCAATCCAGGGCGAACGATCCCGGCTGGCCGGTCGCGTAAAGCTCGATGAATCGCTCAGCACCGAATGTCTTGAGGATGGAATTCACCAGGACCGAGCCCTGGACGTAGACAGACCACTCGTGGCGGCCGTACCACGAGGCACTTTCGCTTTCCGACATCGGCCCAATCACACGAGTACGAGGCCGAAGCGCCTTCGAGTGAATTCCGGGCAAAACAATCGATGGCGCTATAGCCCCAGGCGCTTGCCCGAGGCTGGGACCCGAATTCACTCGCTGGCGCTTCGTGCTTATATCCCCCGCCAAGCCGCGGGGACCCGCGATTCACTGGTGGTACAAGGCGGGTTCCAGGAGGGCGTGGATCCCCGGCTGGCGTGAGCCGCTAC
>JAKBAP010000440.1 GCA_021808995.1 Planctomycetota bacterium
TTTTGGCGTGTCGGCGACTCGAAGGATCGAGGGACCTTCCCTGGACCGACTCGGACCGCTCGGCACGTCAGGTGCTAACGCTCGCTGGCCAATCCGCTCGATGAGGCTCGTTCGGCGAATGATTGGCCGGGGCTTCGCCGCGCCAGGTTCAATCACGACTCTCAAGGAATCGCCAGAATCGGTTAGCGCGCGGTCTTCGTTGCCGCGCTCGGATCGAGCTTGATCGCTGGCTTCACGGATCGTCGTGGGTTATATTGATCCCGTGCTTCGTGATTGTGCTCATGGTGACCCGTCTCGAGATCGGCCCACATGATGAAATCGAGTTCCGTGGCCAAGGGGCTTTGTGCGTCATGCATGGCCCTGGGCCTGATTTCTTGCGCGGTCCTGGCCGGCTGTCAGGCCACGGCCCAGCCGGCCAAGACCCCACCCCCGCCTCCCGTCACGGTCGTCACCGTGAAGACGATGACTCTGCCGGTCGTGGTCGACCGGATCGGGACCACCCGAGCCCTGCAAGACGTCACGATTCGCGCCCGGGTGAAGGGCTTTCTGAGGGAGCAGCACTTCGACAACGGCGGCAACGTCAAGAAAGGCCAACTCTTGCTGGTGATCGACGAGGAGCCCTACAAGATCCAGCTCGAGCAAGCGACCGCCCAGCTCGAGGCGGCCGAGGCGGCCAGGCGCAAGAACGTCGCCTCCAAGAAGCCCGATGTGGCCAAGGCCAAGCTCGCCCTTTCCCAGGCCCAGCTCGCGCTGGACGCGATCGAGGAACGCCGCGAGCGCTCGCTGATCCAGCGCAAGGTCGCCCCACAGGAAGACCTCGACAAGGCCGAGGCCCAGCGCAAGAAAAGCGCGGCCCAGGTCGACGCCGACTCCGCCGACCTGGAACAAGCCCGTTCGGATTACCAGATCGATATTGATTCCTCCAAGGCCGATGTCGACACGGCCAGGGCCGCCGTGGACGACGCCAAGCTCAACCTGAGCTATTGCCGGATGATCTCGCCGATCGACGGCCGGATTGGCGAGCTCAAGGTCAAGGTCGGGAACCTGGTGGGGGACGGCCAGGCGACCGAGCTCGTAACGATCCAGCAGCTCGATCCCATGGGGTTTGACATTCGGCCGGCGGCGCGCTATCTGCCGCTGGCGACCTCGCTTTTGAAGCGGGGGCTCGAAATCAAGCTCACCGTCGAGGGGCAGCGTGAGCATCCCCAGCTTGGCAAGGCGATCTTCATCGACAACACGATCGACGCGACCACCTCGACCTTCCTGGTCCGCGGCCAGGCACCCAATCCCGATGGGCTTTTGCTTCCTGGCGACTATATCGAGGGGACGATGGTCCTGGGCGAATATCACGACGCCGTCGTCGTCCCCGAGCAAGGGGTCGTCCGCGGTCAAGAGGGCTGGCGGGTCATGATCGTCGACGCCGAGAACAAGGTCGACGTCGTCAAGGTCGAGCCCGTTGACACCGTGACCGGCCTCCGCGTGCTGGAATCGGGGCTCGCGGTCGGCCAGCGGGTGATTGTCGAGGGGATCCAGCTCGTCCGTCAGGGACAAACGGTGGCCCCCACCGAGATGCCGCTCGAAGGTTATCTCCGCGAGAGTACCCGGGTCACCAGCCTCGATCGACGATTCAACAACAAGGTCGCTCGCGTCCCTGGCCTCACGCCTGATCCCAGCCCGAAGGGCGAGCCCCAGCGCGACCCGGCGAATCCTGTCCCCTCCCCCAAGCCCGCGACCCCACCGAGGTAAGCCGCCCGATGGTCAATTTCTTCATCGGCCGGCCGATCTTCGCGACGGTGCTGGCCTTGCTCACGGTCTTGATCGGGGGCATTTGCGTCACTCTCTTGCCGATCTCGCAATATCCCGAGATCACTCCACCCCAGGTGCAGGTGACGACCACCTACACCGGCGCTGACGCCCAGACCGTCGCCGAGACCGTCACCACGCCCATCGAACAGCAGTTGAACGGCGTGAAGGGGATGATCTATTTCAACTCCGACAGCACCTCCAACGGCGTCTCGAGCATCACGGCGACCTTCGACGTCGGCTATTCGCAAGACATCGGCGCGGTCGACGTGCAAAACCGCGTCGAGACCGCCCAGGCCGTCCTTCCCCCGGAGGTCAAGCAATACGGCGTCACGATCAAGAAAACCTCGACCGACATGGTCTGCGTCGTCAATCTCGTCTCGCCCGACGGACGTTATGACTCGACCTTTCTCGATAACTACGCCCAGATCCACGTCCTCGACGTCCTCAACCGGATCAAGGGGGTGAGTGACGTCAAGACATTCGGGCGCAAATACGCGATGCGAGTCTGGCTCGATTCCGATCGCATGGCGAATCAGCTCATCAGCCCCAGCGAGGTCGTCTCCGCGATCCAGTCCGAGAACCGCCAGGCCGCCGCCGGCAAGATCGGCGGCCAACCGGCCGTGCCGGGCCTGGTGTTTGAATACCCGATCCTGACCAAGGGACGGCTCTCGACGGTCGAGGAGTTCGAGCAGATCACCGTCCGCCGCAACGACGACGGCTCGATCGTCCGCCTGGGAGACGTCGCGCGGGTCTCGCTCGAGTCGGAGAATTACGAGACCTCCGGCTGGCTCTCCGGAAAGCCGGCGGGAACCTTGCCAGTCTATCAATACAACGACGCCAACGCCCTCGACATCGTCGCCCAGGTCCGCGAAAACATGGGCCGGCTCGCCAAGAGCTTCCCGCCAGGGCTCGAGTATCGCATCGACTACGACACCACCGAGTACGTCCGGGAAAACATCGTCGAGGTCCAGGAAACCCTGGTCGAGGCGTTCCTGCTCGTCCTGATCGTGGTCTTCGTCTTCTTGCAGGGCGTCCGCGCGACCATCATCCCGATGCTCGCGATCCCGGTCTCGCTGATCGGGACCTTCTCGTTGATGGCGGCGTTCGGATTCTCGATCAACACCCTCACCTTGTGTGGCCTCATCCTAGCGATCGGGCTCGTGGTCGACGACGCGATCATCGTCGTCGAGAACGTCGAGAAATACCTCGCCAAAGGGGTCGCTCCCCTGCCGGCCGTGCGGGCGGCCATGGCCGAAATCACCGCCCCTATCGTCACCATCTCGCTCGTCCTGGCCGCCGTCTTCGTCCCCGTCGCCTTCATTCCCGGGCTCACGGGCAAGCTCTATAACCAGTTCGCGCTCACAATCGTCTTCTCGTTTCTGCTCTCGGCCGTGAACTCGCTGACCTTCAGCCCAGCCATGTCCCGCCTGTTTCTCAAGCCCAAGCACGGCGAAACCAAGTTCATCCTGTTTCGTTGGTTCAACGCCGCGATGCGCTGGCTCGAGAATTCCTATGACGCCTTCCTCGAATTCACCGCCCATCACTGGTGGACGATCGTGATCCCCTCGATCGGCCTCCTCGCCCTTACCTATGTCATGATCGCCCAGCGGCCCAAGGCGTTCATCCCCATCGAGGACCAGGGCTACGTCATCGTCTCGATGCAAACTCCCGACGGAACCGGACGCGAGGCAACCTCCGGTATCGCCGCCAAGGTCGTCGATCTGTCGCTCGGCATCCCAGGAACCCGAAGCGCTGTCTTGCTCGACGGCTATAATGTGCTCAGCTCGACCAACCAGACGAATTCGGCGACGGCGTTCATCACGCTCAAGAATTGGTCCGAGCGGAAAACGCCCACCCTCCGGGCCAAGGCCATCGCGGGACGGCTCCAGACACTCCTCTCGGAAAAGGTCCGAGGCGCGGTCGTGCTCGTGCTCGAGCCCCCTCCAATCCGAGGGCTGAGCCAAACCGGGGGCTTCGAATTCATGATCGAGGATCGCGAGGGCAAAGGCGTCGTCGCGCTCGAGCAAATCTCCGACCGCTTCCTTGCCGAGGCTCGTAAGCGACCGGAGGTGACAGCGCTCTTCACCCCCTTTTCCGCTCGCGTCCCCCAGCTTCGATTCCAGCTCGACCGGACCAAGGCCGAGCGGCTCGACGTCTCGGTCGCCGAAATCTTCAGCGTTCTCCAGGCCAACCTGGGCGGTCTTTACGTCAATGACTTCAATCTCTACGGCAAAGTCTGGAAGGTCTTCATCCAGGCCGAGCCCGAGAGCAGGTCGAAACCCGCGGATATCACCTCGCTCTATGTCCTCAACCGCAAGGGAAAACGGGTCCAGTTGATCGCGCTCGGCGACGTCGAATACGTGCTCGCCCCCATCGACGTCCCCCATTACAACATGTACGCGGCGGCCAAGATTAACTGCCTTCCCGCCCCGGGGTATAGCTCGGGCCAGGCCGTCGCGGCCATGCAAGAGGTCGCCGATACGGTCCTTCCCGAGGGCTTCGCCTACGAATGGACCGGCGTTCAGTTCCAAGAACAGCGCACCGGGAGGATGGCCGTCCTGACCTCATGCAAGC
>JAKBAP010000034.1 GCA_021808995.1 Planctomycetota bacterium
ATTCGAGCCGCCCGTGGGTGGGGACATTGGAGCCTTGAGCCTCGAGCTTCGGTGGGTACAAGACGAAATCGAGGCGCGAGCGACTCGTCCGCGCCGCGAACCGTGTGGGCGCGGGCAGCGCTTGCGCGTACCCAGAGCCCATCCTATAAGATAACTCGGCCATGGAGTTGCCCGACACGAGAAATCAGCGCGATCGAGAGCGGACCGCGCCTCGGACGAAGGCGCGGTTGGATCGCTCGTGCGGGTCAAGGGGTGATCCGAGACGGATCAGGGAGTGGTCTCGTCGGTGTGGGTGGGGACGACCCAGAGCTTGACGTCGCCTTCGATTTCCGGCGCGAGGACGAACCGAATCGTATAGAGGCCGAGCTCCTTGAGCGGACCCTCGAGCCGGATATTCTCGGCATCGATGGGGAAGCTGAGCTTCTTGAGGACCTCGGCGATCTGATCGGCGTTGACGGAGCCGTAAAGATGCCCCTCGGCGTTGGCGTTGGCCTCGATGGTCAGCGATCGCTGGGCGATCTGTGCACAGAGGTTGAGCAGGTCGGCCCGGCGGGCTTCCTCGAGTTCTCGCTGGCGCTGGCGATGTTTTTCGACCATTCGCAGGTTATTCTGCGTGGCGAAGGTCGCGAAGCCCTGGGGGACGAGATAGTTTCGGGCGTAGCCCGGCTTGACCTTGACCAGGTCGCCAGCCTGCCCGACCTTGGAGACGGACTGGGTCATGATCAACTCGACAAACCCGAGCTTGGCCCGAGTCGGGTGGTTGTGCCTACGCTCAACACCCGGCTGGCGGGGCGGGCCCGCCGGCTTGGTATTGGCCGCGTCCCCGGAACGGGTCGTCGGTTTGGCCTTGGCCTTGCCCTTGGGGCTAGTGGCCTTGGGTTTCGCGGTCTTGGTTTCCGTCGTCTTCGCCATGGTCGATTCCACCCGCCAAGATCACACCCACCTGGGCGCGGTCGTCAAATTTGCTGGAGATATTCCGCCACTGGTTGTACCAAATTCAAGGCCCGCCGCCAATCGCGGGGGCGGGCTTTCGCCCAAGGAACCACGGTTCCCTCAGAAAGGGATGTCGTCCTCGCCCATGTCGTCGAGATCCATCGCCGAACGAGGGGGCTCGCTCGCCGGCGAGGGGCCGGGGCGCGTGGGCCCATTCGACGGTCGCGCATCGGCCGCGGGGCTCGGGCGACTCGCCTGCGACGTCGATCGAGTACGAGGCGCCGCCGGCTCGCGACCCCCCCCATAGGCCTCATCCGGGTCGCCGCCGGAATCGGCCCTTCGCGAATCAAGGAACTGGACACGATCCGCGTGGACCAAGATCTTGGAACGCTTTTCACCCGTGGTCTTGTCGTCCCACGTGTCCATCTTGAGCGAACCCTCGACGTGGATGGCGCTCCCTTTTCGTAAATACTGACAACAGTTCTCGGCCTGACGATCCCAGACCGTCACGTCGATGTACAGCGTTTCCTCCCTGCGCTCGCCGTCACGCCCCTGCCACGAGCGCGTCGTCGCCAGCCGCAGTTGGCTCACCGCCGTCTGGCTCGCGGTCCTACGCAGCTCGGGGTCGAACGTCAGTCGACCCATCAAGAAAACCTTATTCAGATCCGGCATGACCCACCCCTTCCCGATGTTGCATCCGCGAAGCCCACGACCCAGGAAGACCCCTCTCGCCCTCAATCCACCGGCGCGAACCCAGGGACGACGACGAACACCAGACGTCAAGTGTTGCTAGACAACTGTTCCGTAACGTATCAGGTCTTCCAGTCCCTCGCAAGGGCCGAGCCCAAGGCGAATCGAGACCGGTGGTTGGTGGCGTGGGAACGGGCTCAGTCGTCGCGGCGACGGCGGCGCGGGCGATCGTCGATTTCGTCCTCGCCGGGGGCGTTTTCGGCCTCGACGCTGGGCGTGGAGGTCATGGCCTGGTTCATCAGATGCTCGACGAGCTTGGGATGGACCTTGAGCACGAGCTCTCGGAGGATGAGGTCGCTCAGGCGGCAGTCGGCGACGATCTCGTCGATATTACCCCCCTCGGTGCGGAAATAAGTGAGCAGATAAGTGCCCTTTTTATGTCCATTGACGGGGTAGGCGAGTCTGCGCTCGTCCCACTGGCGGCTGGCGACGATCTCGGAATTGTGTTTTCCGAGGATGTCGTGGACGTGCTTGACGGTGTCGTCCCAGGCGTTGGCCGCCTTGGCGGCGTCGAGTAAAAACATTCCCTCGTAAGTGTTCACTGGCAAGACCGAATCCTCCTCGAGAAAAGAACGTTGTTGGAGACAGCATGGAATCACGACGTTTTCGCGGCCGTGGGTCCATTGAAACGATTCATGGCGGCGTCGATCCCCTGGGCGACCCAGACGGCGGCCGCCTGGGTCGCCAGGATCAGGGCGTCGTCGATGGCCGTCCGCTCGGCGGCTCGGAATCGCGAGAGCACGAAATCGGCCGCGTCGACCACGCCATTTTCACCGATCCCGACCCTGAGCCTCGGAAAATCATTCGTACCCAGGTGGGCCGCGATGTCCCTGAGCCCCTTCTGACCGCCATCCGACCCGCCAGGCTTGAGCCTAAGTTTTCCCACCGGCAGTGAAAGATCGTCGCACACCACGAGGACGTCGGCCAGATCGATCTTGTGAAACCGGATCGCCTGGGACGCCGATCGCCCGCTCAGGTTCATGAACGTGTCGGGCTTGAGCAAGAGCACGCGGCGATAGTCGATCTCGATCTCGGCGAGCTGACCGTCAAACTTGGTCGCGAATCGAGCCGGTCGCGCCCCCTGGGCCAGCCGGTCGACCAGTTCGAAGCCAATATTGTGTCGTGTCCCCTGGTATTTGACTCCGGGGTTTCCGAGCCCGACGATCAACTTGAGAGCCGGCAAGACAACAACCCCTGTACACGCGCTGACTGCTCGCCCGAACTCCCGAGCCGGTTCGTCCATCGGGTCGAGACCGCCATGGGGAGATCATCCCGAGCGTCGTTATTCCTTGTCTTTTTCCTTGCGCTCGGCCTTGATGACCTCGGGCTGGGTAGTTCCGTCGGGAGCGGCCGTGGTTTCTTCCTCGGGGCTCCGCGTCACCACGTGCATGAGCAGCAGGTCGTCGTCCGCGTTCACCGTCACGCCAGTGGGCAGCGTGAGGTCGCGGACATGGATCCCTTCGTCGACTTTCAGATGGCTGACGTCGACCTTGATCGATTCGGGGATGGCGCCGGCCTGGCAATTGACGCTGAGGCTGCGAACCAGAACCTCGAGCGAGCCCCCCTCGGTCGCGCCCGCCGGGGTGCCACGAACATCAAGGGCGACCTCGGTCTCGATCAATTCCTCGGCACTGACGCGGGCGAAGTCGACATGAATGACGTCCTTGCCCAGATGATCCCACTGGACGTCGCGGATCAAGACCGTCTCGGTCGCCGGGCCGATCTCAAGATCGGCGAGGTGCCCAGGGCTCTTGATCATTCGCGAGACGACGTCGCGGGACAGCGTGATCGGCGTCACGGCCAGCTTGTGGCCGTAAATCACGCCAGGGATCAGCCCCCGTGCGCGAAGCCTACGCGCGACCCGACTCCCAGTCCCAACATTTTTCCGCGTGTCGCGCGGCTCGGCCTGAAATTTGACTACGTCCGCCATGGAACTCCCGCCTCGGGCGATCGGGCCAGGGCCCTACGACCGAAACAAACCTGAAAAGTCGCGTGGCCTACGATCCCGTGATCGTCTCGCGTCCAAGAAATCAAACAAACGACCCAAGACCCTGGGCCGCGATGAATTCACCATTATGGGAAACATCACCCGTCAGTTCAAGACGATCGCCCCGCGATCCGCGAAAAACCCAGGCCCAATACCCACGATCCAACAGGACAGCTCGCCGCCAGTATTGACACTTTCACCCGCCATGAGCGCCCACGTACGCGCCAGATGCCAAGGACACGATCCCGACCGATGACGATTATGGCAGCCTAGGCCTCTTTGAAATGGCGGCCAACAGCGAGATTCACCTTGCGGTGCCATTATGGCATTAATGGCAAACGGAAATCTCGAACATGGCAGTCGGCGTCGCGGGCTCGTGATGTTGAGAATCCGTGTAAGTCAATAGATAACAAGTTATTAGGGGAATTATCTCGTTTTGGCATGGGGCTTGCTTCCTCTTTCTAGCGTTGCGGGTTCAAGCTCACAGGCGGCTTGGACCTGTCATTCGAGTGACGTGGAGAGGGTTTCCTTGGCATGCCTGTCTTCGACAAATTCAAAGAAAGGGTGATGACCATGGTTCCGATGCCGCGAACGAATGTTCCCTTTGCTCCCCTGGGTGTGACGATCAATCGGCTGGACTCGCTGTTCGACCAGTTTTTTGGCGAGGACGGCGAGTCGACTCGGAATGGACGGCCGAGGGCTGGCGGCCCGGTTTCGCTCTGGCACGATGAGGAGAACGTCTACGTCGAGGCCGAGCTCCCCGGAGTCGAGGAAAAGGACGTCGAGGCGACGATTCACGAAGGCGTTCTGGTGATCAAGGCGAATCGTCAGCCGGTCGAGGGGCGGACTTATCTCTATAACAGTCGGTCCTTTGGCCACCTCGAGCGGGCGATCGTGTTGCCGGAGCTGGTGGATTCCGACCGGGTCGAGGCGACCCTCTCGGCGGGGGTTCTCAGGCTCGTGATGCCCAAGCATCCCGCGTCTCGGCCGCGGAAGATCACCCTCAAGTCGTCGTGATCCAGGGGGTTGGCGAGCGGAGGTGAGAATGCGAATTGGCCCGCGCTGGGATGCAAGGAACCTGGCGCGGGCCGATCGCGTGCTGGGGTTACTCGTCGTCGATGGATTTTTGGTCGAGGAGCTTGCGATAGCTGTCGTAGCGTCCTGGGTGGATCTGGCCGAAGTGGACGGCCTCCTTGACAGCGCAGCCGGTTTCGTGGGAATGCGAGCAATCGGGGAACCGGCATTGGGGGATGTAGGCCCGGAATTCCAGGAAATGCTCGGAGATCTGGCCGGGCGCGACCCCCCAGAGTTCAAACTGTCGCAGGCCTGGGGTATCGACGACGTACCCGCCGGCCTCTAGGGCGATGAGCTCGGCCGAGGTGGTGGTATGTCGTCCCTTGGAGGTCCAGTCGGAGACCTCGGCGACGCGGAGGTTGAGGCCTGGCTGGATGGCGTTGAGGAGCGAGCTTTTGCCCACGCCGCTTTGCCCGGTGATGGCGGTGACGCCTGACGAGAGCAACTGGCCGAGCCGGTCAAGCCCGCGGCGATCGGCGGCCGAGGCGGTGATGGTTTCGTAGCCGAGCTGGGCGTAGAGACCGACGACCCATTGGAACGACGCCAAGTCGACCAGGTCGGCCTTATTGAGGACGATAATTGGCCGGACTCCGCCGCATTCGGCCGAGACGAGGTAGCGGTCGACCAGGCCCAGCTTGAGCCCTGGCTCGGCCAGGGCCGAGACGATGAGCACTTGGTCGACGTTGGCCGCGATCAGATGACGGCGATGGCGGTATCCCCGCGCGATCACGCCCGACCGAGGATCGACCTTTTCGATGAGCCCGACTCCACCCCCCGTGGAGGGTCGAAACCAGACCCGGTCGCCGACGGTGATGACGCTTCGTCCCTCGATCTCGAGGGTTTTGAGCAACCTGCGGACCTGGCAGGGATGGATCTGGCCGTCGGCGGTTTGCACCGACGACGTCGATCCGTGGATGCTCATGACGCGGCCCTGAAGGCATCGGGCGGTGTCGATGGCCCTGCGCGAGGCGTGATCCGCGCCATCGGTCGAGGTCGCGGGGGAAGCGTCGTCCTCGATGATCGTCCGGTGGCGGGACATGTCTCCCTTTGGCCGGACGCGATCGTGGGTGGGAGCGGACGACGCCTGGGGCGCGTCGTCCCGATAAGCCTGGGTGAGGTCGTTGGCGCGGGTCCGGTTGTGTCGGTTTTTTCGCAAGGCGACCCGGATTTTCTTCTTGGCCACGGTACGCCTCGTTCGAAGGGTTTGGCGATCGATCAAGAGTAACGCGGGCGGTCCATGACGGGATCGATCGCGGAGGGGGATTAGCCGGGTCCGCGTCGTCCCCTGCCCCCTGGTCCGCCTGGCGGCGAGCCCCCGCCGGGAGCGCCTAGGCCGGGTCCCCCGCCGGGTCGACCAGGGCCGCCTGGTGGAGTGCCGGGAGCGCCTGGAGCCCCCTGGGCGGCCTGGGCTTCGGCGGTCGCGGCGGCCGAGGCCGCGGCGGCGGCGGCGGCCGTCGCCGCGGTCGCGCGGGCCTGGGCGAGCTTGGGGATCAGAATCGCGCTTGCGATCGAGAGGATTGGCGAGCCAAGGTTGGGGAAAGCCGATCGGGTGGTGAGTCGGATCTCCTGATCGGTCACTCCGATGGTGACCAGTCCTGGAAAGAGCATGCTCTTGAGCTCCTCGGGCTTGGGGAGCTTGCTGGTCTCGACGGAGAGGGTGAGCATTTCGTCGGCTGTGAGGGCATTTCCCGTATTGGAGTTTTGCCCACCCATGCCAGGCCCAGGTCCGAATCCTGGGGTTCCGGGTCCTCCCTGCCCGCCGGGCCCGCCGGGTGCCATCATGCCGCCTGGTCCCATCCGTCCGCGGCGTCCGCCGCCGTCTCCACCTCCACCGACCGACATCGAGGGCGCTCCCCCGGGTGGGGGCGTGGCCGCTCCGGGTGGTGGGGTCCCCGGCTTGGTGTCGGCTGGGGTGGCCGCTCGATTCTTGGCGAGGGCGAGGGCGGTGTTCACCGTCGCTTGAAGGGTTCCCGGGAAGGCGCTCAGGAACGTCGGCAAGCTCTCGGTGGCGTCCATGAGCCCGAGGACCACGAGATCACTGGTCGCGTGTCCGGTCGCTTCCTTGGTGGACGCGGGGGGGGTCCAGTCCTTGCGTTTCACCGCGTTCATCGCGGCTCGGGCCGACTCCGATGACGTGGAGACCACGAGGTGCTTGCCCTCGAGCAACACCGCCGGACGAAAGCCGGTCGCCCCCAGCTTGAGGGGTGAACTGCTCGGCGTGGTCAGGACGTAGGTTTTGCTTGAGTCGCTGGTCGGCGCGACGGTGAACCGGGGCGCGGATGCCTCGGGCGATCGCTTGCGGCTGGCGGATTCGCCGCCGCCGTTATTGTTTTTGGCTTTCTCGGCCGCGCGGTCCTCGGCGGCTTTCTCGATGGCCGCGGTCTTGAGCTGACTATTGACCGCGATCATGACGGTATCCAGCGATTTGCCCAGGGTCTCGGGATCCGTGACATCGGCCACGAGGGTGAGCTTGGGAAAATAGGATTGAAGGTTCGTGATCACCGCCATCAGGTCGAGCCCCTGGCCGAGGACGGCCTGGATCGTGTCGTCGGTCGCCGCGGCGGTCCGACCTGGGGCGAGATAGACAATCATGCGGGGTCCAACGTGGGCCAGGATGTCTTTCTCGATGTCGACCTTGCCTCCCGAACGGATCGCGGTCGCGATCGAGTCGATGTGCGACTTCACCGCCCCGGAGGTGTCGAGCGCGGACAAGGCCGAGAGGACCTGGGCGGGTTTCATCGAGAGTTCGACGAACGAGCCGACGCCGTCGGGCGTGGGAATCAGGGTCGCCGAGGTGAAGGTGGGCTGATCGAACATGGCGGCACCGGGCTTCCGAGGCCTGGGGGCGACCATCCTGGTCGTGGTCACGAGGGCGTTGGCTTCGAACCCCAGGCGAAGATCGAGCTGAGTCATCCCCCAGGAATCCTTCATTTCCTTGATGATGGCGGCGATCCTGGTCCCGTCCGCGACGGGGGCCGACGGATCGATGAAGACCGCGCCGACGGGGTGAAAACCCCCCTCGGGCTTGGAAAGCGACTGGACCAGGGGATGGTCGGTCGCGCTCGGCGACGAGCCGTCGATCGCGGCGATGACGTGATCCGCGGTGGAGATCGGGGTCACGACGGCGAGGTCCTCATTCTCGGCCCACCACGCCCAGCCTTCCTTGGGATTGGCGCTCGTGGTTTCCTTGCTCACCAGGACGAGCGGACGGCTGGCCTTCCATTCCATTTTCGGCTTGTCGTCGCTCATGAGCCATTTCATGACCCGGCTGGTGATCGGGCGGACGTCCTTGCTCGCCCCTCCACGAAGGACGAAGGTGCGTCGGAGGGTTCCATCGGAAGCGTCGCCATTCAGGGCCAGGACGAAGCCCGACTGGGCGGCGTGTTCGATCACGGTCACGATCTCCGCCCCCGTGAGGGATTTATTGGGGAACGGGGCGATGACCTTGTCCAGGAACTGGCCGGCCACTTCCTCGAGCATGACGCCGAGCGAGGTTCCGGTGAGCATCTTATAGGCCGCCGTTGCCTTCCATTCGGCTTCGTGGTTCTTGAGCCCGTCGAACTCGACATACAGGGCCAGTTTGTCTCGCTGAATGTAGCGCGCCAGCGGGAGGGAGGGCTTGGAATCGGCCGGCTCTTTTCGCGCGACCGAGGTCTGGGCGTGGCTGGGCGAGGGGACCAGGAACCCGGCGGCGAGCGAGGCGATCCAGATCGCGGTCCTGCCGCGTGGAATCCCCCACCGGTCGAGCCGGTTGCCAGGGAGACTTGGCTTGGCAAGCGGTGAAAGTCGCACGGGGACGTCCTCTTTCGGGAATCAAGCGGGTAAAGCGGGACCGATGGGATTCGCGGTCGTGATCCACGATCCCAAGAGCGCATTATCGTAAGGGTCGGCGAACCCCGCGCCAACAACCCGCCCGAGCCGGCTTCTCGATTTGTTTTGAACGATTCAGAGGGTGTGTCGGCGAATCAGGCGAGAATGTCGCGGACGACGGTTCCGTGAACGTCGGTGAGTCGAAAGTCGCGGCCGGCGTAGCGATAGGTGAATCGCTCGTGGTCGAACCCGAGCAGATGCAGGATCGTGGCGTGGAGGTCGTGGACGTGGACCTTGTTCTCGACGGCCTGGAATCCCAGGTCGTCGGTCGCGCCGTGGACGTGCCCTCCCTTGACGCCGCCGCCGGCGAGCCACATGGTGAATCCGTAGTGGTTGTGGTCACGGCCGTTTTGCTTGCCCTGGTTTGAGCCTGGGGTCGGGAGCTCGACGGTGGGGGTGCGGCCGAACTCGCCCCCCCACATGACCAAGGTGTCGTCGAGCATTCCGCGCTGTTTGAGATCGAGCAGGAAGGCGGCGATTGGACGATCGCACTGATTGGCGAGCGCGCGGTGGCCTTGCTCGATGTCGTCGTGGTTGTCCCAGGGTTGGCCCTCGCCGTGCCAGACCTGGACGAATCGCACGCCACGTTCCAGTAATCGCCGGGTGACCAGGAGCTGGCGGGCGTGGACCCCCTCGCCGTACATTTCGCGGATCGACTCGGGCTCTCGACTGATATCGAAGGCGTCGACGGCGTCGGACTGCATGCGGTAAGCGAGCTCGAACGACTGGATTCGTGCCTCGAGCTCGGCCTCGCCGGGGCGCTGATCGAGGTGGCGGCGGTTGAGCTCGCCCAGGAGGTCGAGCTGGGCGCGCTGGGTCCTGGGCCCGACCTTTTGATTGCGGATATCGGCGATGAGCTTTTCGACCTCGGCGTGCTTGGTGTCGAGATAGGTTCCCTGAAACACGCCGGGGAGGAAGGCCGATTGCCAGTTTTGCGATTCGGCGATCGGGAACCCGCCGGGGCACATCACGATGAAACCAGGGAGGTTTTGGTTCTCGGTGCCGAGCCCATAGAGCACCCACGAGCCCAGGCACGGGCGGGCCTGTCGGGCATCGCCGCAGTTCATGAGCATCAGCGAGGGTTCGTGGTTGGGTACATCGGCGTGCATCGATCGGATCACGCAGATGTCGTCGATCATCCCGGCGGTATGCTTGAAGAGATCGCTGACCTCGATGCCGCTCTGGCCGTATTTCTTGAAGGAAAACGGCGACCGCATGGCCGCGCCGGTCTTGCGTTCGGTGGGCAGGTTGGTCGGGACCGGCTTGCCGTGATGGCGGTCGAGCATGGGCTTGGGGTCGAACGTATCAACGTGCGATGGCCCGCCGTTCATGAACAGGTGGACGACGCGCTTGGCCCGGCCCGCGCCTGGGGGGGTTCGCGGTGAGAGAGGGTTGGCCCCGAGGCGAGCGGTCTTCATGGGCTCGGGGGTGGCCTCGCCCGCGCGTGCTGGGCCGATCAAGAGCCCTTGCTCGGCGAGCAGGCTTCCCAGCGCCAATCCTCCCATGCCCATCCCGGAGCGCAGGAGCATCTCGCGGCGGGTCGTCGCGGGGGGGGCGATATGATTCGCGTCATGGGCCATCTGGTCGTCCTCGTGCTCGGCGGGGGGAGGGTCCGCGCGTGCTTGCTAATCCACGAACATGAATTCGTTTGTCAAAATCAAGACTTGAGCCAGCCGTTCCCAGGGGGATCCGGCGGGATCGGCCTTGATGCCGTCGATGAACCGGCACGCCAGCTCGAGCTCGTCGGGCTGGGGTGGGCGGCCCAGGGCGCGGCGATAGAGTAACCCAACCCCCTGGGCGGAGGTGCCCTTGGGGTCGACCATGCTCGCCATGCGGCGAGCCTGCTCGAGAACGAAGGGCCCGTTCATCAAAAAGAGGGCTTGCTGGGGGACGGTCGTGACGAATCGCTTGGGGCTGGTCGCGTCGGGGACCGCGAAGTCGAATGCTCGATAAACGCCGTCGAGATTCTGGCGGTCGATGAAGCCATAGAGCGTGCGACGATTCGAGTACGGGGGCTCGAGGATCTTGGCCGGGAGCCCGCCGATTTGCTCGTCGAGCGCGCCCGAGGCCGCCAGGATCGCGTCGCGCATCGACTCGAAATCAAGCCGCTGGCGATTGAACCGCCAGAGCAAGCGGTTTTCGGCGTCGCGCTCGATCTCGGCGGAGCGAGGTTCGCTGGATTGCTGGTACACGCTCGAGAGCATGATCAGGCGGTGGAGGGTCTTGATCGACCAGCCGGATTTGGTGAACTCGGCGGCAAGATAATCGAGCAATTCGGGGTGTGTTGGCGGGTCGCCGCGGAGGCCGAAGTCGCTAGGGGTACCGACCAGCCCCTTGCCGAAGTGCCACATCCAGGCGCGGTTGACGAACACGCGAGCGGTGAGGGGGTTCTTGGGGTCCGCGATCGCCTGGGCGAGCTCGAGCCGGCCGCTCCCCTTGAAGGGGGGGCGTTCAGGGCCCGAGAGGACCTTGAGAAACCGCCTCGGGATTTGCTTGCCAGGCCGCCCGGGGTTGCCTCGAATGAAGACGTGGGGCTCGACCGCGTTGGGGGCGTCGACCAGCACCATGGCCCGCGAGGGGGCTCCCGGATGGGTCGCGTCGAGCGCGACCAGGGCCCCGTTATAGCGTTCCAGCCGGCCGCGCTGCTCTTGATTGAGCCAGGTCTTGGTCTCTTCATCCGTTAAGGCCAGTGGGCCCTTGTCGCCAAGGAGGGAATTCGCCAGCGAATCCCATTCGGGCGGGAGCTTGGCCACGCCGGCCTTTCGGGCGGCGGCGGTTCGGGACTCGAGCTCGGCCAGGAGGGCGACATAGCGGTCGACGACCTCACCAAAACGGGTCGGGGGCGAGGTCAGCAGGCGTTCCTTGATCAGGGGATGCGGGGCGGGTCGACCGGGGGCGACCAGCGCCTTCGCGATTTCCGGGGCCTTGGCCTTGAATTCGTCGGGCTTGAGCGCGGCGAACGCCTTCCAGGGGGCCAGGATTGGGCTCGAGGCCGCCTCGGGAGCGCTTGTCCTCTGTTTCCAGAGGAGGCTCAGACCACGAAGCCGGCGGACGTCGAGACCGGACTCTCGAGCCTTCTTGTCGGTCTCGCCCCGGCGTGGCGTGAAGTCGATCGCGGCCGCCACCCTCAAGTAAACCGACAGCCGGGCCCGGAAATCCGCCGTGATCTCGTCCCGTCGTTGGGCCAGGTAACGCTCACGCCCCTTCGCCGCCTCGGCGTGGCGGCGGTCGTAGTCCTTGGTCGCGGACTCGCTCGCGCCGGGACCCTGGATCATGGGAAGATCGGCCGGCTCGTTGGAACTCGCGAAAACCCCGTAAAGTGAGTAATAATCCTCCGCGGGGATCGGGTCGAATTTATGGTCGTGGCAGCGGGCACACGTGACCGTGAGGCCGAGCAGGCCGCGAGAGACCACGTCGATGCGGTCGTCGATGATCTCGTTCTGATCCTGAAGGAAGCGGCGACCAACGGTCAGGAACCCCATCGCGGCCAGGGCGGGCGAGTTCGACGCGGACGCCCGATCGGCCGCGAGCTGGTCGATGATCATCTGGGAAAACGGCGTATCATGGTTGAAAGCCCAGATGACGTAGTCTCGGTAGGTGTGGGCGAATGGGTAGCGGCGGTCCTGAGTAAACACATAGCCCTTGGTATCGGCGTACCGCGCGACATCGAGCCAATGCCTACCCCAGCGCTCGCCATACCGCGGCGAGGCGAGCAGGCGGTCGATCAACCGTTCATAGGCAAGCGGCGAATGGTCGGCCAGGAACCGATCGGTTTCGTCCGCGGTGGGGGGGATTCCCCACAGGTCGATCGTCGCGCGACGGATGAGGCCGCGCTTATCGATGGGGGGCGACGGGGCGATTCCGGCCGACTCGAGCTTGGCCAGGATAAAGGTGTCGATCGGAGTCCGCGGCCATGACACGTCGCGGACCGGAGGCGGCGTGGTCGCCCGGAGAGGTTGAAACGACCAGTGCGAGGCGGTCCTCGCCGGCCCGGCCCCCTTTACATTTGAAACCCACGGAGCGCCGATTTCGACCCAGCGCTTCAGGGCCTGGATGTCCTGGTCGGCCAGGTGTTCCTTGGGGGGCATCTTGATGTCGGCGTGGGTTCCGGCGACCGCCTGGATCAAAAGACTCTCACCCCACTTCCCCGGGACAATCGCCGGCCCCGAATCGCCCCCGGCAATCAATGCCTCGCGACTGTCGACCCGTAAACTGGACGATTGTTTATCCGCGCCATGGCACTTGACGCATCGATTCCAGAGCAGCGGTCGTACCCGGGACTCGAAAAAGACCTCGGCCTCGCTGGGCGACGGAGCCGGAGGGGGTTCGCCCGCAAGCAAGGGGAACGACTGGCAACGGATCACAAGAATCGTCGCGATTGCGAGCGAACGTCCCATGAACCGGTTTCGCCGTGAATCCAGGACGGTTTGCATCGCGAATCCTCGAGACCAATCGGCAACCACGGGACAGGGCCCGACGAGGCGGAGGGACTTACGTGGGTAGGCAAGAGTCTGGGCTATCCCCAATCACCGGACTAGCCCTTTCAACTGGGATTATAACAGTGTTTGCCGGTATTCCGACAAGTGTTCAAAATTATTCCAAGAGTCAGCGCGAAACACGGCCAGGGCATTGACAAGGATCGTTTCCTCGATTCCAATCATGTTGTCATCGATGATCCGGGGCGTGAGGGGGGCAAGCCGAGTCGAGGAGAACGCCATGGATCCCGCGGAAGTCCAGATGGCCGGGCTGGTTGTGCTCGTCGTTCTGACGGGCGCGGCGGGCTTTTCGGGTGCGATCATTGATCGACGGCCCGGTGTGTTTTTTCATCTTGGGGCGGCTGGGATGGTCGCGGGCGCGCTTTTGGGAGCGGTTCTTTGTGCCCGATTGCTCCTGCCGCCCGAGCCGGGGCCTGGCGAATCACCAAACTGCGGCTTGATGGCCCTCCCCGCCATGTTCGTGGGCCTTCCGGTGGGCTTCGTCCTTGGCGCGATCGTTGGCTGGGGCTCCGGGCTGGTCCTGGAATCCGTCGTCGCGCGTGCCTTGAAAAGAGCGAACCGAGTCAGGGAGCACGATGAATGGACTGGCCCGGATTTTGAGGTGTAGGGCATTGGTTTGATCTCACGATCCCCAGAGCCCGAGCGAAGAGCGGCGGTAAAGCCAGGATCGATCTCGCATCCATGGAAAACATGCGAGATGTCGGGAAAGACGAGTCTTCGCGAATCTTCCGCGTCCGCCTCGGCATAAGTCATTTCCCCCCGTCCGCGCGCGATCCTGGCGAGTACACCCAGGTCGCCGCCCGAGGCGAGCGGATCGACGGGCTCTTAGGATCGACGTCTTGCCCGAGCTGTGCCCGCCGACCAGGAGATCGCCCCGATTCAAGCCCGAAAGCTTGTCTTGCTCGAATCTCCGATAGTTCAGCAATTCCAGGTCTCTCGGCACCTGGTCCTAGGTTTCGACTCATGGACCCACGAATGGGATCACGGGCATCAGGAACCTTCCACCCTCGGTCCTGGCCACCGGCGAAAACAAGCCGCCATGGCGGGATGCGGATCATGGTGGCCGACCTTGGTCTGGATGGCGACCGAATTCCTTCTCTCCGGAAAATTTCTGGGCTGTTGACGTTGGCCTTGTCGCATTTACAATGTGGACTGACTAGTCAGTCCGCGATTGAACGAGGGTTGGATGAACGATCTCGCCGAGAAACGAAGCCGCCGTTGCAACGATGATGAAGCGCTCTCGGCGCGGCGTGAGGAGATTCTCGACGTTGCGACGCAACTCTTCGCCGAGCATGGGTTTTCGGAGACGGTCACGCAGGCGCTGGCGGATCGGTTGCAAATTGGCAAGGGGACGATTTACCGCCATTTTCCTAGCAAGTGTGAGCTCTTTTTAGCGGCCGCGGATCGGGTGATGGTCAAGCTCAACGAACGGGTGGACGAGGCCCTGGTGGGGGTGGACGAGCCGCTGGACCGGCCGTTACGGGCGATCGCGGCGTATCTGAGGTTTTTCGCGGAGAATCCTCATTTCGCCGAGATGTTGATTCAAGAGCGAGCGCACTTCAAGGACCGGAAGAGGTCGACCTATTTCGTGCATCGCGAGCGGACGATCGAGCGATGGCGGGTGCTTTATGGAGAGATGATCGCGACCGGCCGGTTTCGCCCGATGGCCGTCAGCCAGATCACCGACGTTGTCAGCAGCACGATTTACGGGGCGATGTTCATCAATCATTTCGTGGGGCCGACCAAGTCCCCCGACGACCAGGCGCGGGAAATCATCGACGTCGTGTTTCGCGGGGTCCTGAGCGAGCACGAGCGGGTGAACCACGATCAGAGGGTGACTTGCGCGGTCGAGCGCGATCCTCGCGGAGGAAAACAACCATGAATAAGACTCGAATCGTCGTCCTGGCCGGGATGCTGGGGTTGCTCGTCGGCTGCCGTCAAGGGAGCGCGCCGGTCGTTAAGCTCGCCCCGGCCCGGGTCGAATACATGACGCCGGTCAATGGGATCGTCACCGACTTCGCCGAGTTTCCCGGTCAAACCGACGCGCGGATCACGGTGCAGGTCCGTTCCCGGGTCTCGGGATATATCACCAAGGTCTACTTCAAGGACGGCTCGCAGGTCGAGGAAAACAATCTGCTCTTCGAGGTCGACCCGCGCCCCTATAAGGCCGATTTCGACCGAGCCAAGGGGAATCTCGAGCAGATCGTCGCCCATAAAAAGCGTCTCGAGCACGAATATCAACGGGCCAAGAGCCTCTATGCCTCGCGTTCGATCAGTCTCGAGGATTACGAACGTTACGAGACCGACCTTCGTGAAACCGAGGCGAATATCGAGGTCGCTAAGGCCAATCTCGAGGTCGCCCGGCTCGACCTGGAATGGACCGAGATCCGGGCGCCATCGACGGGGCTCTTGAGCCGTCGCCTGGTCGATCCCGGTAACCTGATCAAGGCCGACGACACGATCCTGACCTCGATCGTGACCCAGGATCCCATGTATGTCTATTTCGACGTCGACGAGCAAAACACGCTCCACGTTCGGCGGTTGATTCGCGAGGGACAGGTCAAGGCCCGGTCCGAGAAAGAAGTCCCGGTGCTGGTGGGGCTGTCGGACGAGACGCCAGCGTTTCCTCACGAGGGAACGGTCGACTTCACCGACAACCGGGTCGATGTCAACTCGGGGACATTGCGGTTTCGGGCGACCGTGGCCAATCCCAAGGGAGTGCTGACTCCTGGGCTTTTCGCCCGGGTGCGGCTGCCGATCGGCGACCCTCACTCGACCCTGTTCGTTCGCGAGGAGGCGATCGCCTCCGACCAGGGGCGAAAGATCGTGTACGTCATCGAACCGGCCGATGAGAAAACCGAACCCAAGGCCGACGGGGCCAAGCCCGCCACCGGAGAGCTTGGCGGCAAGATTGAAACCCGAGAGGTCAAGGTCGGCTCGCTTCGTGACGGCTATCGCGCGATCGAAAGTGGCCTGAACCCCGGCGATCGGATCGTGGTCACGGGACTGCAACGAATTCGACCGGGGATCAACGTGATCGCGACCGCGCTGAAATCGGGCTCCAAGGCCCCCAAGGACATCGCCTTTCGCGCCACCGGGTCGGTCCACCAACCTGGAGGTGGATCACCCGAGGCGACGACCCGAACCGCCTCCCCCTGAGACGCGATCTTGAGCGTTTGGGCCCCGAGACTCCCCCGGCCCCCCTTCGCCCCGCGCCCCCCCCTTGACCACGCGAAACGTGTCCTCAGCCCGAGAGACCCACCGTGTTTTCACGCTATTTCATCGACCGCCCGATCTTCGCGTCGGTACTCTCGATCGTGATCACCCTGGCGGGTGCCCTGGCGCTTTACAACCTGCCGATCGCTCAGTTTCCCCAGATCGCCCCCCCCACGGTTTCCGTGGACTGTGCCTATCCCGGGGCGAGTGCCCAGGTCGTGGCCGAGACCGTCGCCGCTCCGATCGAGCAAGAGGTCAACGGCGTCGACGACATGCTCTACATGGCGTCGCAATGCACCAACGACGGATCGTATAACCTCACGATCACGTTCAAGCTTGGCGTGGATCTGAATCTGGCCCAGGTGATGGTGCAAAATCGGGTCGCGCTGGCCCTGCCGCGGCTTCCGGACGTGCTCAAGCAGACGGGGGTCAATACCAAGAAGCGCTCGCCCGACATTCTGATGGCGGTCGGGATCTACTCGCCCGACAATCGCTATGATCAGCTCTACCTGAGCAACTACGCCACGATTCACCTTCAGCCCGAGCTCGCCCGGCTGCCTGGGGTGAGCGACATCAACATGCTCGGTCAGCGCGACTATAGCATGCGAATCTGGGTGGATCCTGACCGGATGTCGGTACGTGGCGTGACGGCGGGTGACGTGGCGGCGGCGATTCGCGATCAAAACCTGCACGTGGCGACCGGGCAGGTTGGTCAGCAACCCATGGGTCGCGGCCAGCGCACCCAGACGACCCTAAGCGCGCTCGGCCGGCTGTCGACTCCCGAGCAATTCGAGGACATCGTGATCAGGGCGACGCCCGACGGGCGATACCTCAAGATCAAGGACATCGGGCGGGTCACGCTCGGGGCCAAGAACAGCGACATCGATAGCCATGTCGATGGCAAGCCGTCGGGCAATCTGGCGGTATTCTTGCTCCCGGACGCGAACGCGCTTTCGACCGCCGACATCGTCCGAGCCAAGATGGAGGAGCTCAAGAAGGACTTTCCCGAGGGGCTCGACTACGTCATCCGCTATGACACGACGCCCTTTATCCGTGAGTGCATTTTCGAGGTGTTCAAGACCCTGCGCGACGCGATCATCCTGGTCGCCTTGGTCGTGCTCCTCTTCCTGCAAAACTGGCGATCGGCCTTGATTCCGCTGGTCGCGGTGCCGGTGGCCATCGTCGGGACCTTCGCGGTGATGGCGGCGATGGGTTTCAGCCTGAACACGCTCACTCTGTTTGGCCTGGTGCTGGCGATCGGGATCGTGGTCGACGACGCGATCGTGGTGGTCGAGGCGGTCGAGCATCATATCGAGCACGGCATGGCCCCACGCGCCGCCACGATTCGAGCGATGGAGGAGGTCTCGGCCCCCGTGATCGCGATGGGGCTGGTGCTTTCGGCGGTGTTCGTCCCCTGCGCGTTCATCACCGGGATCACCGGGCAATTCTTCCGCCAGTTCGCGCTGACGATCGCGACCTCGACCATAATCTCGACCTTTAACTCGCTCACGCTCAGCCCGGCCCTGGCGGCGATCCTGCTGCGGCCAAAGCAAAAGGGCTCGTACCAGGCCCTCCCCTGGTTGGTTTTCGCGGTCATGGGGGGCTGGCTGGCGCACGGGGCGTTCGCCTCGGGGATTTCCACGCTGGCGGCCCGGGTCGGCTGGCATGTTCCCGAGAACCTGCTGCCATGGGTCTCGAGCGCGATCGGGGTCCTGATGGGGGTCGCCATCGGTCCGATCCTGAATCGCCTGCTGGCGGGGTTCTTCGCGCTCTTCAATCGGGCCTTCGAGCTGGCGGGCAAGGTCTATACCGGCATGGTGCGGGTCGTCCTCAAGGGGGCGATCCTGTCGCTCCTGGCCTATGGCGGGCTACTCTATCTGACCTACGTTTCGCACGACCGGCTCCCCAAGGGGTTCATTCCCTCGCAGGACATGGGCTATCTGATGATCAACGTGCAGCTTCCCGACTCGGCCTCGTCGGAGCGCACGCTGACGACGATGAAAAAGATGCAAGATCTCGTCCTGGCGACGCCCGGGACCGCCCATACGGTCCTGGTCTCGGGGCAATCGATGTTGCTCTCGGCCTTTGGATCGAACTTTGGCTCGATGTTCGTGATCCTCGACGAGTTTTCCAAGCGCCCCCAGCCCCCCTTGGAGCGGCTATTCGCCTGGCTGGGGCGACCGCCGATCGAGAACTGGTGCCGGAAGACGTTCCACCTGGCGAAGGTCCCGGACCTGGACAGCAACGCGATCGCGGACTCGCTCCGACGGCAGTTCGCGGCCAAGGTGCCCGAGGCGATGATCACGGTGCTCCCCCCCCCGCCCCTCCGCGGAGTGGGCCGCGCCGGCGGTTTCAAGCTGATGATCGAGGACCGCGGCTCGTCGAGCCTGCTCCAGCTTCAAAACATGACCGATCTCTTCGTCGACGAGGCCAAGAAACAACCCACCCTGACCGGGGTTTCCTCGGTGTTTCGCGCGAACGTCCCCCAGGTTTATGTTGATCTCAACCGTAGCGCGGCCTTGATGAAGGAGGTCGATCTCCACGACGTCTTCGATACCTTGCAGATCTACCTGGGATCGATGTATGTCAACGACCTGAACCTGTTCGGGCGGACCTGGCAGGTGGTGATCCAGTGCGACGCCAAGTACCGCGACGAGATCGAGGACATTCAGCGCCTCAAGGTGAAAAGCAAGAAGGGGCGAATGGTTCCCCTGGGGTCGCTCGCGGACGTCAAGATCACCAACGGTCCGTTTGTCCTTACGCGCTATAATATGTATCCGGCCTCATTCATTACCGGCGCTTCGGCGGCGGGGGTCAGCTCACGCACGGCGATCGACGTGATGGACGCCCTGGGTGCCCAGGTGCTTCCCCCCTCGATGGCGACCGAGTGGACCGAGCTGGCCTTCCTGGAGCTCCAGGCGGGCGACACGGCCTCCGTCGTCTTTGGGTTCGCGGTGATCATGGTGTTCCTGGTGCTGGCCGCCCAGTACGAGAGCTGGTCGTTGCCCCTGGCCGTGATCCTGGTTGTCCCCTTGTGCGTGCTCTCGGCGACGGCGGGGATCTGGCTCTCGGGGACGGATGTGAATATCTTTAGCCAAATTGGGTTCGTGGTCCTGGTGGGGCTGGCGAGCAAGAACGCGATCTTGATCGTGGAATTCGCCAAGGTGCATCGCCTCATGGGGCTCTCGCTCAGGGAGGCGACGCTCGAGGCGTGCCGGCTGCGGCTGCGTCCGATCATCATGACCTCGATCGCGTTCATCCTGGGGGTGCTTCCCTTGATCCTGGCCTCGGGTGCCGGCGCCGAGATGAGGCGCACGCTGGGGACCGCCGTCTTTAGCGGAATGATCGGCGTGACCCTGTTTGGGATCATCCTGACGCCGGTCTTTTTCTACGTCGTGGAGTGGCTCGCGGAGCGCGGGCCCTTCGCGTCCGGACCGCTGCGAACACTGGCCGATATGATCATGGTTGTCATCAGCCCCAAGCGACTCTATCACCGGCTCAATCCCAGGCGGTACAACCCGGCCAGGACCGCCGTGAAACAAGACACGACCCGCGACCCGGAGTGAGCAACACGTGTTTTCACGATTTTTCATCGATCGGCCGATATTCGCCTCCGTGCTCTCGATCGTCGTCGTGCTGGCGGGGGGGCTGGCGGTGGTCGGGCTCCCGATCGCGCAGTATCCCGAGATCACCCCCCCGACCGTCGAGGTCTCGGGTTATTACCCGGGCGCGAACGCCCAGGTGGTCGCCGACACCGTCGCCGCGCCGATCGAGCAAAACGTCAACGGCGTCGAGAACATGCTCTACATGTCGTCGCAATGCACCAACGACGGCAATTACACCCTGACCGTGACCTTTCGCCTGGGCGTGGATCTCAACATGGCCCAGGTGCTCGTGCAAAACAAGGTCTCGCTGGCCGAGCCGATCCTCCCCGACCTGGTCAAGCGCAGGGGGGTGGCCGTCAAGAAAAAGTCCCCCAGCGTGCTCATGATCATCAACCTCTTCTCGCCCGACGAAACGCGAGACAGTCTTTACATGAGCAATTACGCGACGATTCAGCTCAAGGACGAGCTGGCCCGTCTGCCCGGGGTGGGGGACATCACGTATATCGGCCAGCGCGATTACAGCATGCGGGTGTGGGTCGACCCCCAGAAGATGGCGTTTCGCAGCCTGAGCGCCACCGACGTGACGAACGCGATCAACCAGCAAAACGCCCAGGTCGCCGCCGGCCGACTCGGTCAGCCGCCGGTCCCGACGGGGCAGGTGTTTCAGTACACGATCAGCACCCTCGGGCGATTGATCGACGTCGACCAGTTCGCCGACATGATCCTCAAGACCGACGCCAGGGGC
>JAKBAP010000441.1 GCA_021808995.1 Planctomycetota bacterium
CTCGATCAGCGATTCCTTGGTGACGGCGGTCTTGACCGAGCCGCCGGCCTCGAAGGGGCCAGGTGCCTTGGTGAAGGAAAAGCCCGACGAGACTCCGTAGCTATAGCCCTTGTCCTCGCGAAGATTCATGTTGAGCCTGCTGATGAACTGCCCCCCGAGGACGGCGTTCATGAGCTCAAGGGCGTGATAGTCGGGTGACCGCCGGGCCGCGCCGATTCGGCCGACCATGATCACCGATTGAGCGGCCCCTGGCTTGTCGACCAGATAGAGGACCTTGGTTCGGGCGCTTGGGGCGGGGTTGGTGTTCGCGGGCGAGCCGGGTGCCTGGCCGGATTTCCAACTGGCGAGATCGCGCTCGACGCGCTCGGCGATCGCGTCGGCCGAGACATCGCCGACGACCACCAGGACGGCGTTGCCGGTTGTCATGATCCGGTGATGAAACGCAACCACGTCGTCGCGCGTGATCGCCCCGACCGTGGCGGGCGTTCCCAGTTCGGGCCTGCCATAGGGGTGTGTCTTGCCGTAGATCAGCCCGGGGAACACCGTCGCCGCGATGCTGGCGGGGTCGTCGAGCCGCGCCTTCAGGTGGGCCACGCGCTCGAGCTTGAGTCGCTCGAGCTCTCTGGCCGGGAACGTGGGGTCGAGGATCACCTGGCTGTAGAGGTCGAGCGCCTTGTCGAGGTGCCGCGTGAGGGTCGTCACGCCCAGGCTCGAGGATTCCAGGTCGCTCGAGGAAGCGAAGGACGCCCCGATCTCGGCGAGCGCGCCCGCGAAGGCAAGCGAGTCATATTTCCCCGCCCCTTCCTCGAGCATGCTTGCCGTGAGCGAGGCTAGGCCCTCCTTGCCGGGCGGGGCCGCGGTCTCGCCCGACTTAACCACCAGGTCGAGGGTGACGATCGGCAGGTCTCGCCGTTCCACGATCCGCAGCTCGAGCCCATTCGAGAGCCGCCTGCGCGTGAATGTGGGGGGCGTGAATCGCGGCGTCGGGCCCAGGGGGGGCATGATCGAGCGGTCGAATGATTCCTTGGCGTCGGGGGGCGGGGATGTCGCGGGCGAAGGGGAGGCCTTGGTGGTGGACTCGGGCGCGCGCTCGGCGGGGGGTCCGGGCAGGACGTCGAGCTCGACTCGGGCTGGCCCCAGGTATTTCTCGGCGACCCGTTTCACGTCGGCGGGGGTCACGGCGAAAATCTTCTCGAGCTCGGAATGGTAGCCCAGCGGGTCGCCTTCGAGGACGTAATAGAGATTGAGGAGCCGGGCCTTCTGAGTCACCGACTGGAGGCTCATGACGACGGAGCTTTCGCGTTCGTTCTGGGCCTTGACGACCTCGGCCTGGGTCGGTCCCTCGCGCTTCAGGCGGAGGATCTCCGCGTCGGCCCGGGCGACCAGGTCGGCGAGTTGTTTTCCTGGGTCTTGCCCAGTAATCGGCCGCGCGTAGAGATCGACCTCGAACGTCCCCGCGTGGATGTGGGTCGGATTGGCCGCGCTCACGGACGAGGCCAGTTGCTGATCATATTGCAGGGCGCGATACAGTCGGTTTTCCTTGGCGAGCCCCCCCAGGACGGCGGCCAGGACGTCGAGCGGAGCCTCGTCTGGGTGGTTGGTCGGGACGGTCGGCCAGACAAGCTGGGCGCGAGGCAGGCTGACGCGGTCGGTCATCGTGATGTGCTTCGCCGATGAGAGCGAGGTCGGCCGAGGGACTGGCGGCTTGAACTCTGGCCCACGCGGGATCGTGCCAAAGTATTTCTCGATCCACGCCTTGAGCTGGGCCGGCTCGAAATCGCCGGCGACGCAGAGCACGGCGTGGTTGGGGACGTAATGGGTCCGGAAAAAGGTCTGGACGTCCGCGATCGTGGCCGCCGAGAGGTCGGCCATCGAACCGATGACACTATGGTGATAAGGGTGATCGGCGGGATAAAGGGCCTCGAGCAGGCGCTCCTCGGCGAGTCCATAGGGGGCGTTGTCGACGCTCTGTCCGCGCTCGTTTTTCACGACGTCGCGCTGGTTCTCGAACCGCTCGGCCGTCATGGCCGGCAGCAGGAAGCCCATCCGGTCGGCCTCGAGCCAGAGCGCCCGCTCGAGGGCGTTGCTCGGGACGGTCTCGTAATAGACGGTCTCGTCCTCGGCGGTCGACCCGTTCATGTCAGCGCCCAGCCGCTCGAGCGGGACAAAGAAATCCTCGTCGTGATTCTTCGATCCCTGAAACATCATGTGCTCAAACAGGTGGGCGAATCCGGTGCGGCCCCGCTCTTCGTCCTTGGAGCCGACGCGATACCAGACGTTGATGGCGGCGACGGGGGTCTTGTGGTCCTCGTGCAGGATCACGGTCAGCCCATTGCCGAGCGAGTAGCGTTCGATCCTGAGCGCCGGCACCTGGGCGTGCCGGGGGGGGGATTGCTGGTTTTCGGTCACGGGAACCTCGGCACCAGCCCCCGCGGCGACGAGGACCAAACACGGGAACATCGCTCTCGTCACAATCCGGGCCATGAGACTCGCTCCTTGCCACCAACCTCTGGGCGCGAGCGGGCCTGCTTGCCCGATCTCGCTCGCGTCCAGTCTACCGTACCTCGAGCGGAACGCCCAAGTCATTCGCCGGCAGCAAGACCAGGATCTCCTTGAGCCGCCGTGGCTCGTTCGAGATCAGGCCCCGACGGCAGGCGCACGCCATGCAGAGCCGCTCGTCGTCCCTCTGGAGAAACACCTCGCCATCGAGCAGGCGATGATAATGGTCCTCGCCGGGTGCCATCTGATAGCAGAATTCCCGGCTGCTGCTGGTCTTCAGGTTGATGCGCCATCCCTTCTCGAAGAGAAACATTCGCTGTTGCGAAGGGAGCTCTTCCTGGTCGGCGTCCGAGAACGGGGGCGTGGAACCTTGGGACGGAATCATGGTGAGAGCCTCCTCTCAGGAGTCTTCCTGAATCGCGGTCGCATTATTGGGTGCGTGTGAGCGGACTCGGTCACGAGCCGCTGGCGACGACGTTCGAGAGTGGATGCTACAGACCATGTCCGTGCAGGGAACGTCGCGCGGCCGACTGGCCGCGTACCAATTGTATCCAATCCGCCCCGCCCATGCGACCCCTGGAAAAAATCCCGCCAACCCCGCCGGCCAAAACAGAGGCAGCCTGAGCAAGATCGCCCGAAGCGCGTCAAAGCCCGCCGTCACTCGGCCGTCGCGGGTCACGGCGTGCATCGCTTGGAGACAGGCTTCGTCGGTCAGTCCGGCGTGAACCGTCCGGACGTCGACGGCGGTCAAATCAACGGGTTCCAGGACATGATCGGGATCGGCCGCGCTCAAGAGAGCCATCCAGCCCCGACATCGCGGACAGGCCCCATCAAACAAGACGCGAACCGCCGGCTGATCGATACCGGTCGCGAGCCGCCTGAGAGCAAGGCCCGAGACAAAGGCCAGATTGGCGGTGAGCATGACGAGCGCGAATTCCGCGAGCCCAGGATTCACCACCGCGATTCCCAGATGAAGTCCCACGACCCCGGCGAGCACCAGGGGCCTCGTGAGCCGGTTCCAGATCAAGACGGGATAGAGTAGCTCAAGGGCCAGGCTCGCATGGGTCAGAGCCGCGAGCACCATGGGCCAACGAGCGAGCGGCGTGAAGTCAAGGATGACGAACTCCCCCGTCGCCATCATCCGCCAGACCGCCTCGCCATTCCACCACGACGGCCCCTGGAGCTTCGCCAGCCCGGCGATACCGTAGATCACCACCAGATGAAGCTGAATCATCCGGAGCGCGATATTGGCCGAGACCGTGGCCGGCGGCAATCCCGGCGAAGCGGGCGAGACCGCGCGGCCAAGCCCATCGGCCCGATATCGCGCGGGCAGGGCCCGGGCGGTCTTTCTGGCCTCACGCCAGCGCCTCCAGTATCGATCCAGGGAAAACGCCTGGCCGCTCGAACCGGTCGCCGCGAGATAGATCAGCAACATCGAGATGACCTGGTCAAATCCAAACAGCGCGGCCGGGGCTCGACGAATGGTGGAGACCACGATCACCCACGAAAGCACGGCGGTCACGCGACTGAATGCACCGAGCGAAAAGAGGAGGATCACCACCAGCGCCGCGACCCATGCGGGCCGCAGCCAGGCGTCCCCCACCAAGAACCAGATCGACCAGGCGAACGGGCGGAGGCTCGACCAGGCCAGGTCGGCGCTCTGCCAGCCGCCCGATCCCAGATAGGCGTCGAGATCCATCCCCAGGACAAGGAGGCTCCAGAACGCGAGCAGCCCGGTCATTGCCCGAATCAGACCGACGGTCGTGGGATCGGCGGGGGAAAAGAAAAAGCGATTCCACCCCCCACGCAAGCCATCGGCGAGCGAGCGCCAATAGAGCCCCAGGTCCTTCAGGAGCCGTCGCACGGGA
>JAKBAP010000442.1 GCA_021808995.1 Planctomycetota bacterium
GGGTCGCCAGGCGTTACGCGGCGTCGGTAGGGGGGCTCTTGCCGACGGAGTCCGAGTTTGAGTACGCCGCCAAGTCGTGCCGGTCGGATTTCTTTTTCCCATGGGGGGCGAAGGCACCTGGCCCTGGCGATCCCTCGCTCGCCAATCTCGAGTCTGAAAACCCCAATGTCCTCCCTGTCGAGGTCAAGACCTCGGGCGATCGAACCGAGCAGGGGGTTTTCGACCTGGCCGGCAACGTTCGCGAGCTGTGCGCGGAGGTGTATTCGCCGTATTCCAGGTTCGACCCCCTCAAGCACGACGCCACCGAGAGGGCCCTCGTGATTCGCCGCGAGGAGACCGCGTTTCCTGATGATCCCAACGCCAACGTGGTGGTGCGGGGTGGGTCGTTTCTCCAGGCGAGCTCGCGTGCCTATGCGTTTTATCGATCGCGCGAGCCGGCCGGGAGCATCCCCGGCGACGTCGGCTTTCGGGTCGTCATCGAATGTCCGGAGCCGCCGCGCCTCGACGAGTCCTCGCTGTAATTCGAGCCGATGGAATGAGCATTGGCCCTGATCCGGAGTGCCACGCGATGCACCAAGTCGCCGCGCGATCGAGTTGGCTTTTGGGCGCGATCCTGGTCGCCGGGGTGGGCGCGCGTGCCCAGGACGGGCGAGCGATCCCGCGTCGCCCGGAAGTCTGGGCGATCACGGTGGGCGTCGGTCAGTATGCTCAAGGGGGGTTGCCAGCGAGCGCGGAGCCCGCTCGAAACGCGACCCTGGTCCATCAGTGGATTCGCCGGGCGGGCTGGAATGATCGCCATGCGCTCTTGATGAGAGACCTTGGATCGGTCGAGCCCGGTCGCCCCGACGCGCCCTCGCCAACCATCTTGCCCACTCAGGCCAATCTCGACTGGGCGGTTCGCGAATGGCTGTTTTCCAATGCCTTGGCCGGCGACGTGGTGGTCTTTTACTTCGCCGGTCAAACCCGGGCGCGAATCACGCCTCGCGGAGAGGGACTCGAGCCGAGGGTTGATTATCTCTTGATCCCGACCGACGGCCACGCGGAGGAGGGGGCGATCCAAGGCTGGTCGATGGATCGTCTGGTCGATGATTGCGCGCGGCGTCGGATCAAGCTGGTTTGCTGGCTGGCGACGGCGGTTCCCGAGCCCAAGGGGGCGCTCAATCCGGACGGCGCGGCCGGACCGCGGGGGTCGTTGGCCGCTCATTGGCTGGGTCAGCTCGCGCGGTGGCCGCTGGTGACGGCGTGGCTGGGGTCGGAGCAGGCTCGGCTCGCGGATGGTGGGGCGGGTTTCACGAAGGCGCTTCTGGAGGCGCTTGGACCCCCCGCGCGAAAGCGCAATCTCGCGTCCGCGTTGAGCTTTCTGGTCGAGAGTCAATCGCTCCGGCAGGGGGGCTTTCGGTCGCTCGGTGGCACGCCGCCGGGCCTGACGTTATGGGCCGACCGGCTCGAGGCCGATCTTCCGACGCCCAAGCCCGAGCTGGTGCTTCAGGTCGGCCATGGAGACAAGGCGACCGCCCTCGCCGCCACGGCCGACGGACGAGAGATCGTGACCGCCAGCCTCGACTCCACGCTCCGCGTCTGGTCGCTCGTGGATCGTTGCCTGCTGCGGGTGGTAGCTGGCCAGGCGGTCGGCGTGACGGCGCTGGCGCTATCCCGAGACGAGCGATGGCTGGTGAGCGGTGGAGGCCGCGGGGCGGTCTTCGTTTACGACCGTCAGCGCGATTTCGCGAGAAGCCTGGTGATGCCCCGGCAGCCTCACTTCCACCGAATCACGCGGATCGCGCATTTGCCCGACGGTTCCCATTTCGTGTCGCTGGATCGTGACGGCCGGGGTTTCTTGTGGGATCTCGGCCAGACGCCGCTTTCGCCGATCGCGTGGCCGCCGGGCCATCGGATCCGGGACCTGGCGCGCGGCGGCGGGGCGGCATTGGCCGGCGAGGGGCGCGGCGTGGTGCTCGCGACCTGCGACGATGGAGTGGCCCGCATGTACGATGGAGCAGGGGGGCACGAAACGACGGTCGATTTCGCCAGGCGTGATCCTCGATTGCTCGCCGTCTCGCCCGACGGCCGCTCGCTGGCCGCGGCGTTCGACGATAGCCAGATCGTCGTCCGCGACCTTGCGACCGGACGCCAGACGACCTTCGCGGGGTCGTCCGAGCCAACACTCCCACGACGGCTCGTGTTCGCGCCTGGGGGTTGGCTCGCGCTCGCGACCGACAGATCCGCCCGGCTGATCGATCTGGAGCCCGGGGGGCCAAATGGTGTTCATGAACTCTTGCGGCGGCCGTGTCAGTCGCTCGCGTTTTCGCCGAGCGGCGATTCCTTCGCCGCCTGCGCGGACGCCACTGGCGCGACGGGCCTCTGGCGGCTCGAACATGGCAAGACACCGACCGCGATCCCGCTGGCCTCGGAGCTCAAGGGGACGATGGTCGGATTCACGGGGGATTCGCGGCGGTTGGTCGTCGGCGATTTCGAGGGAGGGTTCGCGCTCTCCCCGATCGACCCCGTCGATGAGAAAGACGCCTGGACCATCCCGGCGAACCGGGGCCGGATTACGCGGCTTTCACCCAGCGCGAGCCGTCAGGTGGTCCTCACCCTGAGTGAAGAGCGCAAGGCGCGGGTGTGGGACCTTCGCGATCGTTCGTGCCGGGAACTGCCAGGCGCGTGGAATGACGGCCTCATGCTCGACGATCAGCGCATGGTGCTCATTCCCCACTCGAGCCTCCGCGACCCCAGCCGGCCCGCGCTGGTGAGCCGATCGCCCTATCGCGTGGCGGCGGATTTCTTTCAAGGTTCGGCCAAGGGCTTCGAGATCCCCCCCGCGATGGGGTTTGATCGCGTCGCGCTGTCGCCCGAGGGTTCCCGGCTGGCCGCCGCGTCCGACCCCGCCAAGACGCCCCTCGTCTGTGTCTGGAATGTCAAGACCGGCCACCTGACTCACTGGATCCAGGGCGATCAGCTCGCGGACCCCGTGAGTTCTCTTAGCTTCGCCCCCGACGGTCGCGAGCTCTTGACCGCCGGCGACGCGCCCGAGGCACGACTCTGGAACCTCGCCGATCAGCTTGGTGAAATCAAGACGCCAAGGCTTGTCTTCGCGCATGCCGATATCGGTGAAAACGCGACCCGCGCGGTCATCCGGCCCGACCATCCCGACCAGATCGTCACCGGCCACACCGACGGCCAGGTTCACGTCTGGAGCAGCGCGGGGGGAAAGGCCAGGCTGATCTCGAAGGGGCTCGTGCTGGGAACGTTCGCGGGTCGGGTCAACGACATTGCCTTTATCGCGGGAGGGCGCTATCTGGCGGTCGCCGGCGACGGCCCGTCGATCTGGATCGGCGCGCTCGACCCCGCGCCGCATCCGATTGAGGTCCTGAACCGGTTGCGTCCGCACCATCTCGAACAGGTCAACGCGGTGGCCGCCTGGTTCGACCGGCCGGTGCTGGTGAGCGCGGGCGACGACGCGACCCTGCGCTTCTGGGACCTGGATCAGGGAGCGCTCAAGGGGGTCTTCGCCGCCGCTCGCGCACCGGCCGTTCCCACGGCGACCGTCCGTGAGCTCGACTGGGTCTTTCACACGCCCGAGGGGCCTTTTGACTCGACCCCTGGCGCGCTCCAGTTCGTGCGATTTCGCCGCCAGGGAGCGGCCGAGCGCCTGCTCGCCCTCGAAAAGACGCATCTGGTCCACGGGCTCTCGGGAATCTTGCAAGACGAACCACCGGCGGCCCTGGCAAGCGCTCTCGCCGAGCCCGAACCGGTCGTCATCACCCCCCCCCGCGAGCCTCGAACCCGCTCGGCCGCGACCACGCTCGAAATCGCGCTCGCCTCGCTTGATTTCAAGGACGTGCGGCTCTATCAGAATGACGTCCTGATCGACCACGGCCTCGATCAGTCGAAGCACGAAACGCTCAATCACGAGGTCAAGGTCCGGCTGGTTCCAGGGATCAACCGCTTTTATGTGATGGCGGGGCGAGAGGGGTCGTTTGACAGCGGGTCCAAGGTCGTCGAGATCGAATACCTGGGCCCTCCCGTCCCGGGTCGGCTGCACGTGGTGGCCCTGGGTGTCGGCGACTATCAAAGGCGCGGACTGCAATTCGCCCGTCGCGACGCCGAAAAGCTCAGCGAGTTCCTGCACACCCGCGGAATCGACACCGAGGGCAAGGGGGGGGTGCGGATCGTCTTGCCCGATTCCGAGGTCACATCCGCCGCCGTCGAACGCGCCTTCGACCGGGTCGCGCTTGCCGTCGAGGATCGACCCCAGGATACCGTCGTGGTCTTCCTGGCCGGGCACACGGGCGTCTTCAACCCCCAGCGGTTCTGCCTGCTCTTGCCCACCTACCCCTTCACGGAGGAACAACCCTTGGTC
>JAKBAP010000443.1 GCA_021808995.1 Planctomycetota bacterium
TCCCAACCTCTCGGTCGAGCTCTTCCTTCGGCCAGGCAAGATCGTCAGGATGGGAGTCGCCCCGATCCGCATCGCAATCATGACCTCGGTCTCGGGTCTCGACTTCGCGACAGCCTATTCGTCCAGGGTCGACGCGCTCATCGACGGCGTTTCGGTTACGGTGATAGCTCTGGAAGACCTGAAAGCCAACAAGCGGGCCTCGGGCCGGCTCAAGGATCTCGACGACCTCGACCATTTACCCTAGCCCTTTTGACAAACGGCCGACGACGACCATGAACGACCCCCCCACCAACATCCGTGCTCATCAGTCCCAGCAAATGCTTGAGATTGACTGGCCCGACGGCCGCGTCGACCGCCTGGGCTATCTCGGCCTGCGTGGCTCGTGCCCATGCGCGGGCTGTCGCGACGAATGGACCGGCGAGCCACTGCTCGATCGCTCCTCGATCCCCCTCGACCTCAAACTCGTGGGCATGGAGAATATCGGGACCTACGCCGTCAAGTTCGCGTGGACCGACGGCCATTCGTCGGGCCTCTTTTCGTGGGAGACACTCAGGCGCCTGGGAGACGAAAGCCTAGCCCCGCCGAAAGGATGAGTCCGCGGTGCCCCCGACCCCCTTCACCGTCGCCGTCCCGACCTATAACGGGTCGACCCATATCGGCCAGGCGATCGAGTCGATCCTTGCTCAGACGGGGGTCCAGTTCGCGCTCATCATCGTCGACGATCGCTCCGAGGACGGGACCCTGGACGTCGTCCGGTCCTTGGCGGGTGACCGCGCGCGGATCGAGACGAACAGCGAGCGCCTTGGCCTGGCGGGCAACTGGAACCGCTGCGCGAGCCTGTGCCAGACCCCGATGCTCTCGATCTTCCACCAGGACGACGTCATGCCCCCTGGCCACCTGTCGGCCCACGAACGGGCGTTTGAAAGCGACGATCGCATCGGCCTGGTCGCGAGCGCGGTCGCGGTGATTGACGGGCGGGGCGAGCCCGTGCCCGAATCCGTGATCGATCCCGGCGGCCTGGGGGCGGTCGACCGCGTCTTCAAGCCTGGCGAGCTTGCCGCCACGATGGCTCGTGGCAACCCCCTGCGCTGTTCGGCCGTGTCAATGCGTAAGGAGGTCCTCGACGACGGCCACGCGTTCGACCCGGCCTATCGTTACGTCGTCGACTGGGATTTCTGGCTCCGCGTTTCGCGGCAATGGCGCGTCTCATGGCTTGCCCAGCCGACCGTCGCGATTCGCTGGCACGAGGCCAGCGAGACCCGCCGATTCAAAATCGGCACCGACGACCTCGACGAGACCGCCAGGCTGATGGATGAGCTATTTCGCGTCGACCTGGCCGGCGAAAAAAACGCCGTCGCCCTCCGCCAGAGTGCCGAGCGTCGGCTCGCCCGGGCCTATCTCAACCGCGCGTGGGAAGCCCACAAGGACGGCCGCCGCGACCTGGCGAAGTCCAGCCTGACCAAGGGATTCCGACAATCACGGCGGATCCTCGCGATGATCGCGGCCGACCCCAGGCTCTGGCCGATGGCGCTGCGGGCGCGATAAACCATGGCCTTTCTTGGCCTTCCGATGATAGAATACGATTTGGTCGATCGTCACGCGGATGTCCTTGGCCGAGGGGTGGGATCGGGTCGATGAGTCTTTGCACGCTAACAAAACCCGCGCGGTCAAACCTGGCACCGACGATGTTGCCGGTGTTGCCGGTCGTGACGCCTGATTTGCCTCATCTGCCCGCTACCCGGGCCGAGATGGACGCCCGCGGCTGGGACGCGGTCGACGTTGTCTTCGTCACGGGGGACGCCTACGTCGATCATCCGGCCTTCGCCATGGGGATCCTGGGCCGCGTGCTCGAGGCGGCCGGGTTTCGGGTCGCGATTCTGTCGCAGCCCGACTGGCAGAGCGCCCTTCCGTGGCGTGAGTTTGGCCGTCCCCGGCTCTTTTTCGCCGTGAGCGCGGGCAACATGGATAGCATGATCAACCACTACACCGCCAATCGCAAGGTCCGCAACGACGACGCCTACTCACCCGGCGGCGCGATCGGAATGCGCCCCGACCGCGCCACCATTCCCTATTGCCAGCGAGCCCGCGAGGCCTTTCCCGGCGTCCCCGTCATCGCCGGCGGGGTCGAGGCGTCGCTGCGTCGGCTGGCCCATTACGATTACTGGAGCGATACCGTCCGCCGCGCGATCATGCTCGACGCCAAGGCCGATCTGGTCCTCTTTGGCATGGGAGAGCAGCAAATCGTCACCGTCGCCCGCAGGCTGGCCGCCGGCGAATCGGTCAAGGATCTGCGCGACATGCGGGGAGCGGCCTTCGCGCTGGGCGCGGCCGAATCAGGCCAGATCCCCGAGGGCGCGATCACCCTCCCGAGCCTTGACGAGGTCAAAACCGACAAGACCCTCTTCGCCAAGGCCACCCGGATCATCCATCAGGAAACCAACCCCCTGAACGCCCGCCCGCTCGTCCAGTTCCACGACCGACAGGCCGTCGTCTGCAACCCCCCTCCCCTGCCCATCAGCCAGGCCGACATGGACCGGATCTATGGCCTGCCCTACACCCGCAAGCCGCATCCGATGTACAAGGGAGCCCGAATCCCCGCCTATGAGGTCGTCAAGGACTCGGTGACCGTGATGCGTGGCTGTTTCGGCGGCTGCACGTTTTGCTCGATCACCGCCCATCAGGGGCGGATCATTCAATCGCGCTCGCAAGAGTCGATCCTAAACGAGCTCGAGCGGATGGGCCAGGACCCGTCGTTCTCGGGTGTCGTCAGCGACCTGGGGGGGCCGACGGCGAATATGTACGAGATGCGATGTCAGCGCCCCGAGGTCGAGGCCGTCTGCCGCCGCCAGTCGTGCGTCCATCCCAAGGTGTGCAAGCTCCTGGGGACCGACCATGGCCCCTTGATCGAGCTCATGAAAAAGAGCCGCGAGGTCCCCGGCGTCGAGCGGGTGCTCGTCGCCTCGGGCATCCGGATGGATCTGGCTCAAAAATCCCCGGAATACCTGAGCGAGCTGGCCCGCCACCATGTCGGCGGCCACCTGAAGGTCGCCCCCGAGCACACCGATTCGAACGTGCTTCGGCTCATGAAAAAGCCCGACTCCGGCGATTTCGAGGGATTCGCCCGCTCGTTCGAGGCCGCCAGTAAAAAGGCCGGCAAGGACCAATACGTCGTCCCTTATTTCATCTCGTCGCATCCCGGGAGCGACCTGAACGCGATGATCGACCTGGCGGTCTTTCTCAAGCGCAACGGATATCGCCCCGACCAGGTGCAGGATTTCATCCCCGCCCCGTTCGATGTCGCCACGTGCATGTATTATACGGGTCTTGATCCGTTCACGGGTGAAGCGGTCCACGTCTCAAGAGGCCTGCGCGATCGGAAGATGCAGCGGGCGCTCATGCAGTTTTTCAAGCCCGAGAATTACTTCATGGTGAGGGAAGCCCTGCTCAAGGCCGAGCGGGGCGACCTGATCGGAAGCGACTGCGACTGCCTAATCCCGACCCTGCCCCCGCGGCAGGCGATCGAGGCCAAGCGGCGGCAGGCGAACGAGGCCGCCGACGGCAAGTACGTCCACCAGATCCCCAATCCCCAATCCCGCCAGGGCTACCGGCCAGGGCGAAAGACGGCGCGACGGCGAGATAAGAAGCCTCAAAGGTAACGCGGCGGTTAGGCATGCAACTTTAGCCAACAGTTGACCACCCTAATAAATGCCTTACGTTCGCCCTGAATAGTCAGCTACCGGCGAGCTGCCTCCGCGCGTTCATGAATCTCAGCCGCGGTCAGCCCATGCAACGGCTTCAACTCTACTGACAAGCCGCCGTAACCCACCTTTTGCTCAGCCGCCTCTTTACCCTTGTTGGCCAAGAATTGGATGTCATTGTTGAACTCCTGCTGCCGTTGCGCGCCCAAACTGTTCCTCATTTTCCGTATCGAGAACCAGGCGGTCTCGTGCGAAGTAGCATCGATCCGAGGCGGACCGCAACCAACGACGGAGAGCGTCACGAAAAAAACGAGGATCTGTGTGCGTCGAGTCGCCAGTCTGATTCTCCAGGTCTGATCGTAGGCCCTGTTATACCTCCGCGGCCGTCGCACCAGGCTCTTTTAGACAGCGACCGCGGACGCCAACAACGGAACTTTACGATTACCGGGCAAGATATACCTTTAGAAGGGTTCTCGTGCTTACGGGCGAGCAGCGCGCGGATTTCCGGGACCAGCTCCGTCGGCACCGACATCATCGTCGTCCCCTACGCCTCCCAAGCCGCCTCGATCTCGGCGGCCCGCTCGTCCTCATCCGGCGAGTCGTAGTGCTTGATCTCCCTCGCGAATCCGTGCCTCGTC
>JAKBAP010000035.1 GCA_021808995.1 Planctomycetota bacterium
GCCAGCATTCTCGGGCGTCGGGCGGGTTGTCAGCGCCACAGTCCCGGCAGTTCAGGCCCTTCTTGGGCGTGGGTTCACTCGGGTTCATGGGTTTTCTCCGCTCATCTTGAACACGGACGCCGCGCGGGGTTGGGTCGTGGGTTTACGGGATTCAGGGGATCCCAGCCGTGGTGCATATAATGTAAAGCGCGATGAGCCCGGCCACGCCCAGCAAGATCAGCCCGAGACAAATGAGCGCAAGGATCGTCAGCGTCTTACGGATCCCCGACATGGGCTCGCCCGCTCGATGGCGGCGGTAGCCGGTGATCACGGTGATCAACAAGACCAGCGTCAGGGAAATCCAGAGCACGAGACCCAGGCCGCGCGTCTGGGAAATCCAGAGCACGAGACCAACGCCGCGCGTCTGGGAAATCCAGAGCACGACATCCATGCCGCGCGTCTGGGCCACGATCCCGCCCACCAAGGCGGCCATCGCGATCAAGACGATGAGCCAGGCAATCCGCGAGCCGCCCACCCGGGGCGCGGTTGAGGGCTCCGATCGAGCGGCGGCGCCTGGGCGCCAATCCGAGCGCAGGCAAAGCCAGCATTCCCGGGCGTCGGGGGGGTTGTCAGCGCCGCACTCGCGGCAGTTCAGGCCCGTCTTGGGCTGGGGTTCACCCGGATTCATGGGTTATCTCCGCTCATCTTGAACTCGGACGCCGCGCGAGGTCCGGTCGTGGGCTTATGGGATTTAGAACAGACGCGAGGTCCACCCAATAAAAAACGCCATGGCAAAGGACACGCCCAGCAAGATCGGCAAGAGAAAAGCGACGACGATGATCATCAGCGTCTTCCGGCTCAGCGACATGGGCTCGCCCGCTTGATGGCGGCGGTAGGCGGCGATCTCGGTGATCACCCAGGCCAGCGCCAGGATAATCCAGAGCACTGCACCCAAGAAGCGATTCTGGGCAGCGATCCCGCCCACCACGGCGTTCATCGCGATCAAGACCGTGAGCCAGGCAATCCCCAAGCCACCCATCCGTGCCGCGGTTGAGGGCTTCGATCGATCGGCGGCGTCGGGGCGCCAAGTTGAGGGCTCCGATCGAGCGGCGGCGCCTGGGCGCCAATCCGAGCGTAGGCAGAGCCAGCATTCCCGGGCGTCGGGCGAGTTGTCGGCGCCACAGTCCCGGCAGTTCAGGCCCTTCTTGGGCTTGGATTCACGCGGATTCATGTGATATCTCGGCTCGATGTCGAAATGGGCTCAAGGCGGGGCTCGTTCGCGGCCGAGCGGCGGGCGTATTCGACGGCCATCGACCTCGCCTGACGGATGATCTGTCCCAGGATGATCCCGCTCATCGCCAGGGCGGTCAGGAAGATGAGCTCGTGATACCGGGGCACGCGGACGTCTCGCACCCCCGCGAGCCAGACCGCCCAGCCGAGCAGCCAGAGGTAGCCGACCACGCCCGCGATCGTCGCGAACCAGACCAGCCGAAGCTGGAACCTCAAGCCGGCCAGGCCGATGATCAAGAAATAGCCGACGATGAGCGGGCTTCGGGGCCCGTCGGCCACCATCAGGAGCATGGTCAGCAAAACGACGTCCAACCCCGTGGAGAGATACTTGAGGGCCGCCGGCATGAGCCGCGTCCGCAAGGCGAGGTGCACCCCCAGGCCCATCACCACCCAGGCCGCGGCGATCGCAGTGACCGTCTGGTGGAAAGCCAGCCCCCGGACCTCCGGCAGCTCGATCCAGGCCAGGCTCAGCCCGTGATAGTTGATCAGCTCGATTATGTAAAAAGCGGCGATGGCCGCCATTCGCAGCACGCTGGCGCGCTCCTCACCCTGGAACTCACGCCATCGGCCCACGATGTACCAGGGGCGATCCATGGCACCCGGCAAAGGCGCTGCGCCGCCCGAGGAAACAGATGCACTTGTAGTGTTCATTGTCGTTAACCCCAATCATGTGTCAAGTCAAACGATACGTCCCCCGCCGCGCGCGGATCGGAAGCGCTGAACCTAGGCGCGGGCCGCGCTCGTGATTCCCGCGACCTGGACCAAGGCCGGTGCCTCCGCAGGCATCCGCGCCGCCGCCGTGTCGCGATAGAACAGGTTATAGGTGTCGAAAGGAATGATGCGTCCGTCCGGGTGCACGATGTGAATGCACGATTTCTTGACCGAACGGACGTCGAAATTGTAGGGATCGAGGAACTGGACGATCAGCACGCGAAAGATCTTGTCGTAGGTCAGGGCTGGCGGGACAGCCAGCTCGGGAAGGCAGCAGAGGAGCTGGCTCAGGGTCCAGGCCGATGAGTCGGGCGAGTGGGCGGTCGAGAAGAGCTCGACCACCAGCCGCCGGATCTCGGGGTTTTCCTCGTTGAGGATTGTGTTGCCTTGAAGAGCCAGGAGCGCTGACGGGTCGAGGAGACGGGTCAGGGGAACAAGCCGGCCCCCCAGCTTGAGGGCATAGGCCATTGCCAGGCAGTCGGGATGGCAGGGAACTGGGACCAGGTCCGCCGGCTGGAACAGCGGAGACTGCTCAAGGATCCGCGCCCGGACCTCGGCCAGGGTCAGCCGGTCGCGGGCGGGGTCGAAACCCTCGAGCCGGCCCGCCGCCTGGATCGGTTGGAACGTCACCCCCCGCACGCAGGGCTGTTCAACCGCGAAGTCGATGATCGCCCCGACCTGGTCGTCGTTGAGCCCTTTCTTGAGCGTGACGACCAGCGTGGTCGAGATCCCATGCTCGTTGAGGCGGGCAAGCGCGTCCTTCCTGACTCTCACCAAATCAGCCCCCCGAAGCGCCCTCTGGGGCGCGGCGTCGAGGGAATCAAACTGCAGATAGACCTCGAAATTCGCCTTGTAGTCGGCCAGCCGCCGGGCAAAGGACGGCTCCTGGGCGATCCGGACGCCGTTCGTGTTGACCATCAGGTGCTTGATCGGGCGCTCCTTGGCCAGGTCGAGCACGGCGAAAAACTCGGGATGAATCGTCGGCTCCCCACCCGAGATTTGCACGATGTCGGGTCGACCCTCGTTGCGGACGACGCAGTCGAGCATGAAGGCGATCTGTTCCAGCGACCGATGCGACGGCCGCCGGGGAGAGCTTTCGGCGTAACAGATCGGGCAGGTTAAATTGCAGTGGTCGGTGATCTCGATGATCGCCAGGCAACTATGCTGTTCGTGGTCGGGACAGAGCCCGCAGTCATAGGGGCATCCGCGCTCGATCGTGGTATTGAATTTCCGGGGCATCGTGCCCGGCTTGAGAACCCTGCGCGAGAACTGATAGTAATCGGCGTCGGTCGATACCAGCACCTTTTCATGCGAGTGCTCGGGGCAATGCTTGAGCAGATAGACGCGCCCCTCTTGCACGACGACCTTGGCCTCGACCTTGCGCAGGCAGGTCGAGCAAAGGCTGTTGGTCAATTCCAGGAAGAGATAAGGCCGGTCCGCCATCGAGCGGGCTTTCTCGGTAAGTGTCTCGGTTCGGGACCATGCCCTTCACGAACCCGCCGGGGATCGGTGGATTGTGAGTCTCGGACCTGAAGGTCCCGTTACCGATTCCGTGGTTGCAACGCATCGTCCGACATGACATGCCGGAAATCAAGTGATCGACACGATCTTGATGGACAGTTTGAACGAATTCGGCGAACATGCCCGGAATGAAGCTTTCGGTTTGAGACCGCGTTCCGAGGGTCATGGCGATGAATCGGCGCAGGTTTTTTAAGCGTGCCGCCTGGTCGGGCGTGGGGCTAGGAATGGCCGGCGCGGTCTATCCGTTCCTGGAGGCCAAGTGGTGCCGGGTGACCCGGCGGACGATCACCGTGCCGAGGCTTCCGGCGACGTTTCTGGGGACGACGGTCGCGATTCTGGCGGATGTCCATCATGGGCCATTCGTGCCGCTGGCCTATGTCCGGCATGTGGTGGCGATGACGAACGCCCTTGAACCGGACCTGGTCCTCATGGTCGGGGACTACGTGCATCGGTCCGAACGCTACATCGCTCCTGGGATTGCGGCCCTGGGCCAGTTACGCGCGCCCCTGGGCCGATACGCGGTTCGGGGAAATCATGACAATTGGGAATCCGAGCCACTCTCTCGAGACGCGCTCGCCGAGGAGAAGATCCCCGACCTGAATAACACGGGCGTCTGGCTCGTGCACGGACGCGACCGCCTGCGGGTCTGTGGCGTGGGAGACCTGTGGACCGATCGGCAGGATCTCTCGGCGGCCCTGGGCGATACCAACCACGACGAGACGGCCCTTGTCATGTCGCACAACCCCGACTTCGTGGAGTCGATCCGCGATCCCCGCGTCGGTCTTGTGCTCTCGGGCCACACGCATGGCGGCCAGGTGGTGGTGCCAGGCTACGGAGCCCCCATCGTCCCCTCGGCTTACGGGCAAAAGTATTTACATGGGCTTGTGCAAGGGCCTTCGGCCCAGGTGTTTGTCAGCCGGGGGGTGGGGACGGTCACGCCGCCAGCGCGATTTCTCTGCCGGCCCGAGGTCGTCTTGATCACGCTGGTCTGAAGCGACAATCCACGCGCCAAGGAAACGCGGACCCGATGCTCAAGGAGGTGGCATGCCGCCACCGCCGGGCATGGGGAAGCCTTGCATGCCGCCTCCGGGCGCGGTTGCTCCGGGCGCTCCTGGCGGCTTTTTGGGCTGGGTCAGGATCGCGCGGTCGAGGTTGATCGCCCGAAAGCTCTCGCCGGGGGTCACGAAATACCACGGTCCGAAACGGTTGGCCAGCTCCTTCACCCGCTTTTCGCCGTCGGCGATTTTCTTGTCGTAGTCGGCCTTTTCGCGGTCGGTCTTTTCCTTGGCGGCCTTTTCGGCGGCGATGGTCTTGGGGTCCTTGGGATCGGGGGCGAAGGGGCTCGCGGGGATCTCGATCGGTCCCGTGGGGGGCGTGAAGGGCTTGGGCTCAAGGGATTCCGGCTTCGCGATCACGCTGGGATCGAAGGCGACGGTAACCAACAAATACCGGCTTTCCTGGGCCGCCTCGGTGGATTTGGTCTTGTCCTTGGCGGCGTCCTTGGGCTTGTCCTTGGTCTCGGCGTCGTCGGGGGTGCCGGCGGTGAGCTCATCGCCCGTGCCATAAACGGCCCCGCCGTATCGCAGGGTGTAGACCACCCCTTCCTCGGTGGTGACGATCACGTCTCCCTGGTCGGAAAAGAGCCCCTGGGCGGTCAGGAAAAAGCCCTTGTTTTGCAACGATCCCAGCACGAGAGCCGACAGCTTGAGGCCCGGCTGATTGGGGTCCTTGAGCCCTGGCGGCCGGGGCCGGACGCCGACGATCTTGAGGTCCGCCAGGGCGTCGTTCAAGGCCCGGAGCTTCTCTTCATTGAGCTCTTGATCGGCGGAAAGACCGGCCATGGTCCAGGGGCTGGTCCCGTCCTTGCGCTCGATGGTGAGCTTTTCGCCGCGGGCGAGCCGCAAGAACGCGCCCCTGGCATCGCGGTCTTCCTGGATCTTGTAGTTATCAAAGACGATCTTGCGGATCTTGCTCGCCTCGACCTTGAGCAGATTGGTCTCGATCCAATCGGCGAACCGGGTCGTGAGATCGGCCTTGACGTTAACGCCGTAGATCCGCTTTTGACCGGGGACACGAACATAGCGCTGGGGTGTTCCGCCCTCCTTGCGCTCGCTCCCCCGCACGTCGTTGCCGATGATGAAATCGGCGAGCACCTTCTCGGTCGAATCACGCAGGGTGATGCGCTTGCCGCGGCCGGAAAGTGACGCGACCTTGGCGTCCAGGGGGTCGATGACGCCCATGGACTCTTGATCGTCGGCCAGTTCCGAGCGGACCGTGTCCTTGGTCAGGTCCATGACGGCGGCGGCCGTCTTGGTGAGCCGGTCCTTGGCGTCGGCGGGATAGTTGTAATGGGACGGGATGACCCACTTCCCATCCTGGAATTTCACCTGGAATCGGCTCGCGGTCGCGATGCCTGAATCAAAGCTGACGACCTCAAGGTCGGTGCATTGCAGCGGGTCCTTGAAATCGGGGAAGAACGGCTGGCCCTGGTCGTCGAAGGAACCAGCAAGCCGCGCCCGGTCGCGGGTGCCGACATAGGCCGCCCCGAGCATGACCAGGGCCGTCGCCGCGAAGACCAACGTTTTCACCATCTCGTTCATCGCTCTGGAATCCTTGCTTGGTCCTGGACATCTGGAGAGTCCGGTCGTCGAGGCCCCTGCCTCAGGCGAGCCGTTTGGGGTTCGCGCCGCGGTTTTCCCGGTTCATGCGGGTGATCCACACCACCAGTCCCAGGATCAGCGGGGGCAGGGGGGGGATCGCCGCCGCCGCGAATCGCACCGAGTTTTGAATCTGGCGGATCTTACGCTCAGTCTCGGCTCGGCCCTCGCGGAGTTTTTCTTGTTTCTTGTCCTCAATAATCTGCTTCTTGACGTCGAGCCGCCGCTGGGCAACGTCCTGAAGGCTGGCGAGCTGGATCTCCTTGGTGCGTTCGTCCCAGTCGGTACGGCCTCGCACTTGCTCGACTTCCTTGTCAAACGATTTCTGGGCGGCCTGGAGCTCCTCGGCCGCCGCCGACTCGGCTTGCTTGGTAACCGTCTGGAGCTCTTCGTTAAATCGCGACGTTTGAGCCTCAAGGCTGATCAAGGTCCGGTGCTTGGGCCGCTTTTTCCGCAGGCTCACGTACGATTCGTCGCCGGCCAGCACGTCGACGCAATTGAGCACGAACGGGACGTTGTCAAAATCCAGGTCCTCGACCTTTCGTTGCCGCAGGTCGAAAAATTGATCGGAGATCATATCAAGATCCGCGATGGCGATGACGTTGGCCTTGGCCGCGGGGGCGGGTGCGGGGGGCTTCTCGTCTTTCTTGGCTGGGTCGGGCTTGGGGGTTTCGGTGGGGAGCGAGCCGGTGACTCGGGCGGCGAGGGTATAGCTCGTGCCCGTGGGAATCCAGCGCCTGCGGGGGTTGATCGTCCGCCCTCCCATGAAGCCCTGCTGGATGATGACTTCGCTCCACATGATGGTTCCCCCCATGTTGCTGGTGCGCAAGAGTGGGGTAAACTCGGTCGAGCCGCCGCTGGCCTTGGGCCGCAGCAGGCCCGGAAACAGCATCACGACGTCCTGGAGGTCGGAGCTGGCGGCTTGATCCTGGTTGAACGCGTCGGCCGCGCCCCCTCCCTTACCGATGAAGACAATCTCGGGAGTCGCCTGCAAGTCGAGCTTGGGATGGGGGTTATAGGGGTTCCAGACGATGTCGATCGAGGGCCACTCGATCCCGACCAGGTCGAGCAGGCCGCGGAGATTCCCCTTGGCCTCCGGGGGTGGTCCGCCACCGAAGGGGCCGCCGGGCGATTGCTTGGGGAGCTCGGGCGAAATCTGCATGTTGTGGATCGGCAGCGGGTCCAGAAACAGCAGAGTGGCCCCCCCTTTTTTCACGAAATCGGCGAGGTTATCCATCTGTTTCTGAGTGAGCGACGACGGCTGGGCGGCCAACAGGACGTCGACATCCGCCGGCACGGGCGTATCGGCCGCGACCGAGGTCACGTCGTATTGCTTTTTCAGCTCGGTCACGATCATCCACTCGGGGGTCTGATTGAACGACTGCATGTCGAAACCCCCCATCATCTTGGCGTCGGTCGAGAGAATGCCGACCTTCTTGCGCCCGCTCTTCGAGACCACGCGGATCGAGCGGGTGAGTTCATATTCCACCGGCAGGCCACGATCGAAAAACGGGATCACGACCTCCTCGACGCCCGAGGTAAACGCGACGCCCAGGAAAATATCGGTCGTCGACTGCTTCCCACCCTCGAGGGCGAGCACGCGGTGAGGCTCAATGCCGAAGCGCTTTTGAGCTTCCCGCGCCTCGTCGGAAAAGACCTCGGTCTGGACCAGGTTGAGCTGGATCTTCCCCGCCGATCGGGCCGTGTATTCGCGGAGCAGCCCGAGCAGGTCGGATTTGACCTCGACATACTCGCGAGGGACGTCGGGGCTGTAAAAGGCCTGGATCAAGACCGGGCGGTCGGTCGGGAGTTGCCTGAGCATGTCGAGCGACTCGGCCGAGAGCGTGTGCAGGCGCTCGGCGCTGGCGTCGGCCCGGAGACCAAAGCGATCGAGCAGGGCCGTCGCGCTCACGAGCGCGACAATCACGGCGACGACGCGTAGCATCGAGTGGACCCAGAGCCCGCGGCTCTTTTCGCCGCCGGCCCAGTGCCGCCGGCCCAGGAGCACGATGTTCAGATAGAGCATCGCCAGCGTGAGGCCGAGAAAGTAAAAGATGCCCGCGAGCGTGATCACTCCGGTTCCAAACGGTTGGAACTGGGCGGGGATCGACCAGTCCTCGATCCGTCGCCTCAGGATCGCGCCGGCGGGGGACCCGATCACGCCCAAAAAGATCGGGATCGAGCAAAACACGGCCCCCAGGATGAAGGCGACCGTGACATTCGACGACAACAGCGAGGCCGTCATGCCCACGGCGATCAAGAGCGCTCCCATCAGCCAGTAACCGAGATACGTCGAGGCCGTGATCCCGATATCGGGGGGACCAAGACTGGCCAGGATCAAGACCATCGGGAGCGAGAACGCCAGGGCGACCGTGTAAATCCCCACCGCGGCCAGATACTTACCAAGCACGACATCGACATCATGGGCCGGAAGGGTGAGCAAGAGCTCGTCGGTCCCTTGCCGACGCTCGTCGGCCCAGGTGCTCATCGTGATGGCGGGGATGAAAAACAGGAGCAAATACGGCATGAACCGGCTGAGCTCGTCGAGGTCGGCCAGGTTATTGGCGAAGAACGCGTCCTGCCAGAAGGCCACGCATGAGCAGATCAGCACAAACAGGGTAATGAAGACATACCCGGCGGGATTGCTGAAATAGCTTTGCAGGTTGCGGCGAAAAACCGCGCCAATCACATGGGGGCGAATCGGCCCCGTGAAACTCAGCCTGGTGAGTGGCGCGAGCTGGCCGCTCGTCGCCTTCGACTCGATCGTGGTCACCGTGGTAGATCCTCGATTTCAGTGGATGCCAGGCCCGCCGGCTCTGGGTTTCTGGAACGCGCGGGCGTGTGAATTCGGTCCATCGGCCAATCCCGGCCCGCCCTTAGACCGGCTGGGCCGTCAGGGTATAGAACGCCTCTTCCAGGGTCCCGTTCTCGGTCGCCAGTCGGTTGGGGTCGCCGTCAAACACGATTCGGCCGTCGTGGATGAACAGGACCCGGCTGGCGACCGGCTCGACTTCCTGCAAAATATGGGTCGAAACCAGGATGGTCTTGGTCTTTCCCAGTTCGCGGATCAGTTGGCGGACGCCTCGGATCTGGTTGGGGTCCAGGCCGGAGGTCGGCTCGTCCATGATCAGCACCTCGGGGTCGTGCAACAGCGCCTGCGCCATCGAAACCCGCTGGCGATAGCCCTTGGAGAGCTTGCTGACCGGCTTGTGGGCGACGGTCGCCAGTGAGCAGAGACCAATGACGGCCTCGATGCGTTCGCTCAGGTGCCCCTTGCGCATCCCCCGGGCCTCGCCAAAGTATTTGAGCAGGCCCATCGGGGTCATATCGGGGTAGAGGGGGCCGTTTTCGGGGAGATAACCAAGCCGCTCGGCGGCCTGAATGCGATCGGCCTGGACATCGATCCCGGCGATCCGGGCCATCCCGTGGGTGGGGGCGACGAATCCCGTGAGCAACCGCATCGTCGTGGTCTTGCCCGCGCCGTTGGGTCCCAGGAAGGCCACAACCTGCCCCTTGGGGATTGTGAACGAAACGTCGCGCACCGCCAGAAACGATCCAAACTGCTTGCAGAGCCCAACGGCCTCGATCATGACCGGCTTGGACATGTTCGCACGATCCTCCAGAGACTCTCGAAATCCACGCCCGGCGGATCCCGCACGCGTCATCGATTCCCAGGCTCGCCCAGGGAATCGACCGAGCCAGAACCATCGCGCCGAACGAGCGCGGCCCGCGAATCCACTAACGCGGACCGGCTGAATTCGACCATTATGCGCATCTCGCCCGGCCGACGCAACCGACCGCCGCGTCACGATCGATCTCACGTCCTGGATCGCTCGCTAACGCAGGGCCCGCTCGGGGTTGCCGGCGCCGGATCGGCTGCTGGGATCAAGCCCGATGATCCGGCTACGGGGTCGGCTGCGGTCGATCGAGATTGGTCCCGAGTCGGTGGTCTCGATCCCTCCGTGGTGTCCGACGCTGTCGGTGGCTTCGATTCTGAGGTGGAAGCGGTCTGGGACGGTGGCGGGGACGTTCCAGATATAGCGGCCCTCGCTCTCGAGACCGGCGGCGACGAGCTGCCATTCGGAGCCCGATTTCTCCGGCCGCCAGAAGATCGAAACCGAGCGTGGGGTGAGGTGCAGGTCGCTGGCGGTCCATGAGAGGGCGACCTTGCCCGCGTTGAGCCCGGTCCCGACCTGTGGGGGTCGCATGTTGACCAGCGGGGGCGAGGAATCGACCTCGACCCACGATTGGGGCGAATCGCCAGGGGCCGGGGGCTGGTCGCCCACGCCCGACGCCGATCGCGCGACCAGGCTGACCCCATAGGTCCCCTCGCCCCCCAGGTCGACCTCAATGGGGGAGACGTGGTCGGGGTCCTCGCCACGACGGATCCAGGTGCGGCCGCCGTCCCGCGTGATCCAGATCTCGACACTGGCTGGCCCCTCGGGCCCGGCGTCGTCGACGGCGTACTGGAGGGCGAATTTAGAGCCGCCGACCAGCAATGTCGAGCCGGCCTGGGGCGCGGCCGGCGAGTTTGCCCGCGCCTTGGGCTCGGCGGCCGGTGGCAAGGGATTGGCCGCCGACGCTAGGGTTTGCCCACCGCTGGCGGCGAACAGGTCGACCACGGCCGGCTCGGCCCGGGCGACCGGCTCGGTCTCGGTTCGCGACGGCCGGCCCGGGGCCGACGCCGTCCGCGCCACCCCGCCCGAGGTCCGGGTTCGCGATTGACTGGCCCGCGGGTTTCGGGGCTTTTCCGGAGGCGCCAGGTCCTCGCCTACCGGCGAAAAGTCTGGAGCCGCCGAGATTTCAGGCTGGGCCGAGCCAGGGAATTTCTCGAGCGCGGGATCGCCGGCGAATGCCACGCCGCTCGCGCTATCCGCCGGCGATGAGGCGGTCCCCTCGGGCAAGTCGATCACCGATTCCGCGACATTGCCAGCCTTGTCGGCGACCGAGCCCCTGACCTTGAGCGCCTCCGCCGTCCCCGTGTCCCACGAGATCGAGCCCGTCGCGGCCAACCGGCGGACGGGGACGCGCCTCCAGACGCCGACGCCCTCGACCTGGTATTCGATGACGAGGGTTTTCAGGTCGAGATTCTCGTCCCTGGTCTCCCAGCGCACGGCGGCGACGCTCCCCCGGCGACCATCCGCGTCGAGTAGAATCGTCGGGCGCAGGGTATCGACCACCACCTTAAGATTAGGCTCGATCGTCGCGTCGAGCCGGGGCGCGACCCGGCCATCGGTGGTCACGGTCTGCACCGCGAACCAATACTCGCCGTCCTTGGACGAGCGAAAGGTGAAGGTCGGGTGGTCGGGAAAGGTCTTGCTCTTGGCTGTCCAGTGATAGCCCCGATCCTCGGATACGAGCAAGTGGACTTCCCGGACCTTGTCTCGTCCCTCGGCGCTCAGGTTAAAGGGGATGCGGAAATTGCGTCCCTTGTGATAGATGCGAGGGATGCCCTCGGGCTCGGGAGCGGGGGATTGCGCCAAGGCGATCGAGGACGCGAGCCAGCCCATCAAGGCAATGGCGGCGAGAACGCCTGGGCCGGCGCGGGCCAGGGGGCGTCTCATGGGCTCAGCCAGGGGGTTTGCCGGTCGCTTACTCCCCACGGATCGAGTTCCTCGGCCTTCACGGCGGACATGGTCACGAAACGTCCCTCACCCTGGGTCGATCATGCCCGTTCGCGCCTGGCAAGCGTCAAGCGAAATGGCCGCGCGAGATCGGGACCGATGCTCGTGGGTGACCCGAATCACGACGTGCGAAGAGTCTAGCGCGGGTCATCCCTTACGGCGTGTTTATCGACCCGGCCGGCTCTCGCTCTTGAGATGATTCCGCAAGATATTCAGGATGCACGGGTTCTAGCGGCGGGGCGAATGGCGAAATCAGCCCCCCGCGCGAAACGCCCCTACGATGGCCGAGAACTGCGCGGCGAGGTCGCGGATTCGATTGAAGTCGTTGGCGGCGATGGCCTTGGGATCGACGAGAGAGCTCCCAATGCCCAGGCAGCACGCCCCTGCCTTGAGAAAACTCGCGGCCGTCGAGAGGTCGACGCCTCCGGTGGGCATCAGGCGAATCTGGGGGAGCGGGCCGCGGAGTGCCTTGAGATACGCTGGGCCCCCGATCTCGGCGGGGAAGACCTTGACGATGTCCGCGCCGGCCTCCCACGCGGTGAGAACCTCGGTCGGCGTGAAAGCGCCCGGCATGACGGCCTTGTCATAACGGCGGCAGAGGCGAATCACGTCGAGGTTCACCACGGGCGAGACGATGTACTCGGCCCCGGCGAGGATCGCGGCCCGGGCGGTCTCCGGATCGAGCACCGTGCCCGCGCCCAGGACAATCTGGTCGCCAATCTCGTGCCGGACGCGGCGGATGACGTCCAGGGCATCGGGAACGGTAAAGGTCACCTCGGCCGCCGTCACGCCCCCCGCCGCGAGCGCCTGGATAACCTTGACGAGCGACTCACTCGATTCGGCCCGCACCACGGCGACGATGCCACCATCCAACATGCGTTTCAGGGTGGTATCACGGCTCATCTAAGGCAATCCTCGGTCAGGGACATCGTCGTCAGCGGGCGAAAATGGACTCTAACGGGCACTCTCCGACATCGTCAAGTGGCGCGGCCCCGCCGCGCGAGGCGAGCGCATCAGACCTGGCCAACGTGCCAGACGAGCCCTCGGATCGGGTCCCCACTGGGGCGCGAACGCCCTCGCCAGTCGCCAGGATTGCTCGCGGACCAACGACAAACCGCCGGGAAGAAGGGAGGGCTTCTTACCGGCGGCACATCGGGAATGACATCAAGCGGAGGCGTCCACGATCAAGCGACCACGCCTCGCCGACGGTTTCGCCACTTCCAACTCCCGAGGACGACTCCGGACCCGATCAGACCGAGCACGGCCGTGCTCGGTTCGGGAACCGAGGCGAGATTAATCGAGCCAATCAGGCCGTTGGTCCCACCCGCCAGGCCCGCGTCGAAATAGAGGGTGTCGGGGGATCCCGCCTTGCCGCCGTTTCCAAACGTCAAGCCCCACAATTCGTTGACGCTGAAGTTTTGCCCGGTATTGAGCACGAGCTGACCCTGCCAGACGCCCATGGAATTGTAGGCGTTGATGAATCCATCGCCCGCGTTGTTGCCCACGAGCAAATCTCCACCAAACTTGCCAAAGTTGGTGGGCGCCATGGCAAGTCCCCACGCGCCATCGAGATGCGCCCCAGCCGTGTCATTGATCAATTGCTTCATGAGCGTGCCGTTCGTGGAGTATTCATCCACGATCCCCCCCGCGCCTGAGGGATTCATGTAGGTGACGTAAAGATGACCGCCGATGTTCTGGACATTAAATGCCTTGTACCCGGCGGGCAAATTTGGGTCCGTGAGGGTCCCAACCTGTTGCCATGCACTATTGAAGATATAGACCTTGCCGCTGTTTTGATCGGCGGCGTAGATCTCGGCCGCTCCCGTGGAGGTGTTGCCGATGGCGAGCCCCGTGAACGAGGCCCCGGAGACGGACGCCTCGATGGCCGCGGCATGTCCTGGAGTCCAGCCAGAGATCGATCCGTCGAGATTGGCGAAGATGAAAACCGACCGGCTCCCATCGACCTGAAAATCGGTCGAGGCTGTCGTGATCCCCGGCGCGAGTGTGCTGACCTGCCCTGTCGGGCCGTCGTTCCCGCTCGGGGCCGCGCCCCCCAGGTTGGGAATTGGGACAACCAGCCCCTCGGTCACGGGCGTGGGGTTATTCAGACCGTACAAGGTCGAAAGCCCGGAGCCCTGGTCTGAAACCCACAATGGACCCGTGGTCGTGTACGACATGCCCCAGGGGTTGATCAGATTGGGATCGTAGATTTGAGCCTGGGCCGCCGACGAATTATTCGAGATCAGGTTGGTCTCGACGTAGACTCCCCCCCCCGCGCGGCTCATCCTGGCGGGGAGCGACAAGAGCAGGACCACGAACATGAAACGGATCATGACACGCATACGTAAGGATCTCCTTGGATGAGCGCGAGGGGTCGTCAACCTTACGATCGGGCTCGATCGTGAAGGGCCCCGGATGCTCGACTTCGAATGGATGAATTTCGGCGGATTGGAGGGAAAGCGGTGAATAATCCAATCAAGCCTTTGACACGACGCGATCCTTGTATGCGCCCGACTCGCTTGCGTCCAGGGTTCAAGCGGACATTTTCCCCGTGCGTGACCGCTCGTTCCTGGTGCTCATCCATGGATGGGCCACGTCTCGTGTAGAGCACGAGGCCGAGCTCGAGTCGGAGGGGGGTGTTCCCGCCTCGCGTCCTTGGTCTTCCCAGGCCAAGGCCGTTCCTTGACGGTGCCATGGGAACTGGAAAGGGGAAACGGACTGGACGACCCCTTTAATCCGAGTGATCGGCGTAATCGGCGGCGACTCGCGCATGAACCCATTCGACGACCTCAGTCGAGGCTCACGGGTGGCCGATCCAGGAGGAGGTTGCTCGAGGCGCGCTGAGATTGCGGGTCCAGGGGACTGGACTTCGGCTTGCCGAGGTTGTCGACATGGTTTAGCATCCCGCGAAATCAGTCGATTTTGGTCGACGAGGGCCGCCAATCTCCCGGAATCGCCGGGCGCTGGCGGGTCTACGAAGACCACGCGCGATCCTGGACCCTGGTCCAGGGACGATCGGGACGAACGCCAAGGCCCGTCTGGAGTTCCAACTCCGCGTGACCGTTAGCAGGCAGGTTGGTAGGCGCCTTTCAGGGAAGAAAGGAACACGCCCTTGGTCGCAACGGTTGAAGAGCTGGCCGCGCTGGTCCATGGCCGACTGGTGGGCCCCGGTCATGTGTCCATACGATCCGCCCGGCCCGTCGGCGAGGCGGGACCCGGCGATATTACGTTTATCGAGAGCGAGCGATTCGCCAAGCTGCTCAAGGTCTCGCATGCGTCGGCCGCCATTGTCGGCCCCCATTTTGGCGTCGCCAAGACCGAAAACCCAGACGAGTTGCCGGTCATTGAGGTCGATGACCCCATGTCCGCCTTCCTGGCGGTTCGCGACCATCTGGGCGGGGTCCAGCGGCCGCGATGGGTCGGCGTTCATCCTCAGGCTTATGTCGCGCCGTCGGCGACCATCGGGGACGACGTCGCCATCCTACCCCTGGCCTTCGTGGGCGAAGGGGCCACGATCGGCCCAGGCTCAACCATCCACCCTGGCGCGGTCGTCAGCGAGGGTTGCGTACTCGGCCAAAACTGCGTCATCCACCCTAACGCCGTCCTTTACGCCAATGTGATCCTCGGCGACCGCGTGGAAATCCATTCTGGCACCGTCCTGGGAGGCGACGGCTTCGGCTATCGCCAGGCCGAGGGACGCCACGTCAAGATCCCCCACTCCGGCAGGCTGATCATCGGCGACGATGTCGAGGTCGGGTCGAACTGCACCATCGACCGCGCGACCTTCGAGGCCACCCGGATCGGCGAGGGGACCAAGATCGACAACCTGGTCATGATCGGCCATAACAACCAGATCGGCCGCCACAACCTGCTCTGCGGCCAGGTCGGCATCGCCGGGAGCTGCAAGACGGGCGATCACGTGGTCATGGCGGGCCAGGCGGGGATCAAGGACAATACCCGCATCGGCGACAAAGTGGTCATTGGCGCGCAGGCCGGGGTCCATCGAGCGATCCCCGACAATCAGCATGTCCTGGGCTCGCCGGCGATCCCCGTGCGGGAACAGCGCCGGCTTTTCCAGATGATCGCGCGGCTGCCTGAGATGTATCGCCAGCTTCGGGAGCTCACTGTCCGTGTGTCGGCGCTCTCGGGCATGCAGGCCCAGGGTCCGGAAGTGACCGTGGCGCGAAGCGATTCGGACGCGGGAGCCGACAACCACGACCTGTCCCCGAGCGAGATGATCCCATGAGCGCGGGACCAACCCCGTCACTGAAGCCAACGGCCGGCGGAGCGCCAATTGGATTGCTGGCCGGGAGCGGGCGGTTCCCGATCGTGTTCGCCGAGGCCGCTCGGCGGCACGGGCTCAAGGTCGCGTGCATCGCGATCAAGCACGAGGCCCCCGACGAATTGCGTGGAATCTGCGATTCGTTCCGACGGATTGGCGTGGCCAAGCTCGGCGGCATGATCCGCGCCTTTCGAGACGCTGGCGTCAGCCGGGCCGTGATGGCGGGCAAGGTCCACAAGAGCGTGATTTTTACTCCCTGGCGGTTCCTCCATCTCGTCCCCGACCTTCGCATGATCCGCATGTGGTATGGTCGGGGCCGATCCGATAATCGCGACGACAGCATCCTCCTGAACGTCATCGCCGAGTTCGAGCGCGATGGGATCACCTTTGAATCCGCCCTCGACTATTGTCCCGAGCTACTGGTGAAGGGGGGGACGCTGACGCGGGGCGCGCCCAACCCTCGCGAGCTTGAGGACATTCGTTTCGGGTGGGAGCTTGCGAAGGAAATGGGGCGGCTCGACGTTGGCCAGTCGGTGGCGGTCAAGGAAAAGGCCGCCCTGGCCGTCGAGGCGATCGAGGGGACCGACCGCTGCATCGCCCGCGCGGGCGAGCTTTGTCGTGCCGGCGGCTGGACCTTGGTCAAGGTCGCCAAGCCCCAGCAAGACATGCGGTTTGACGTCCCCACCGTGGGGGTCGACACCATCGAAAACCTGCGCCGGGCGGGCGCTCGGGTGCTCGCGATCGAGGCCGGACGGACGATTTTGCTCGATCAGGACCAGGTCATCCGTCGGGCGGACGCGCATGGGATCAGCATCGTCGCCGTTGAATAACGATGATCCGAGGTGTCAGAGCATTTCGGGTGGTGTGGAGGCATTCGGGATCTCGCGCGGTGGGGGGGTCCAGGGGGTATCGAGGCGGCGCTCCCGTGAGTCGGTGGTCGGAGCGGCCGCTTGCGCCAGGCCGGGGAGCCCCCCACGACCCGCCCGCACCAGATGGGCCACCAACATGGCGGAGCTCTCAAGACCCAGTGAGTGGCTCTCCAGAACCAGGTCGTAGGAATGCGGGTCGCTGGAATTCGCCCGGTGCATGGTCCGGTCAAACTGGACCCGCCGACGATCCAGATCACGCGCGGCCCGCCTCGCGGTCCGGACCGAGACGCCCATGCGCTCGGCCAGCCGCTGGGCACGGATTTTGAGGGGAGCGATCACCCGCACCGAGAGGGTTGTCGACCGCGGCAGCATGAAGCCCGCCCCACGCCCGACCAGGATCGACTCGCCAGCCCGACCGACCGCCTCGATGAGCTTGGCCAGATGATCAAGGTAGGCTTCCTGGGGAGCGTAATACTCTTCCCGAAGGGGCAACAGCCAGTCCTGCACTACGCTCGGCGCGAGCTCGTCGAGCGAGCGGACTTCGTCGAGGGAAACCCCCATGCGATGGGCGATGGCCTCGACCAATTCCTGGTCGTAGACCTTCCAGCCGAGCTTTTCGCCGACCATGCGGGCGATGGTCGCCCCCCCCGCGCCGGCCTCTCGGCTAATACAAATATTGAGGAATCTCGCCCCGGCTTGAGCCCCCGCGACTGAGTCGCGCTCGTCATCCGAGAGCCCAAAAAGCCAGCGCACGACCGAACGGGGCCAGCGATAGGCCCCTTCCGGGACGCTGGTCGGCTCAATCACTGGTTTGGCAGCCGTGACAAGGCCCGCCATGCCACCCTCCTGTTTGGCCTTTAGCGACATCTCACAGTCTAAGTCTCCACGAGCCACAAGGAAAGTCCCGAGCCCCCGGCATTCGTCGGCGAGACCCAGCGAGCCGCTTTAACCAGGTCGATCTGGCCATTCCCTGTAAAACTTACAAGCTCCCTGCTCGACCTCGAACCTTGGTCAGGGATTTTGCTCCAACTTTCCCAGTGATCATCGAATTCCGCCCAGGTGATCACGCACAGCCGTTCGTGGCACGGGCTTTGCGGTTCATGACGATTGAATCGGTCCAGGCTCGGCGAGGGATTCTTGCCGCGGACAGTCCGTTCATGGAATCGGGACCAGGACGGCCCGAGAAGACACAACGAAACCGCGTGGGGTCATTGACGACCCTTCCGGGCGAAGAGCAACGAAGGATGGTCGTCTCATGAAGGATCGGCATGATACTCTGTTGTGGATGAAGGATGTGATCGAGCACATGGCGCGTTGTCAGGAGCAGCTTCAGTGGTCGGCGGATGGGGCGACCCAGTCGTTCCTGGCCGACAAGTTGCTCTGCGACCTACGCGAGTGTCAGCGGCTGTGCGAGCAGCTCCGCGCCGGCGCTCGACCCGCGGGGGCTTGCTTGGCGACCGCCTAGCTCCTGGCAAGCGTCCCGCGCGAGCCGAGGAGGGGGGTTTTCGATCGCCGACCGTTATCCCTGGGCCGGCCTCGTTCACTCGGACCCTCCCGCTCGCCCTGGAGAACATGCCATGCCAGACCGAGAGCCGTCCGCGCTCACGCGATTCCAGGTTGACTCGCTCGAGGTCGAAATCCATGAGACCCGGGCGTTCGCCGGACGGGCGGCCGCGCGCGCCGTCGCGAGCGCGATCGCGGATCGCCTGGCCGAAACCAACCGGGTCAACGTCGTCTTCGCCGCCGCTCCCAGCCAGGACGAATTCCTCGCCGGCCTGGGCGCTGACCCCACCCTCGACTGGTCCCGCGTCGTCGCGTTCCACATGGACGAATACCTCGGACTCACGGCCGACCATCCCGCGTCGTTCAGGCGCTATCTGAGCGAGCGGCTCTTTCGCCTGAAAACCGCCCAGGGCCTGGTCGCCAGGCTCATTCCCGGCGAAAAGATCGACCGCCCGCTCTTCACCTGCGCTGAGTATGAGTCGCTCCTGCTCCAATCGCCCCCGGACATCATCTGCGCGGGCATCGGCGAAAACGGCCACCTGGCCTTCAACGACCCCCCCGTCGCCGACTTTCTGGACCCGGTCCTGGTCAAGGTCGTCCGCCTCGACCCCGCCTGCCGCCTGCAACAGGTCAACGACGGCTGTTTCGAACAACTCGCCGACGTGCCGACGCATGCTTACACGATCACAATGCCGGTCTTCCTGCGCGCCCCCTTGGTCTCGGTGGTCGCGCCCGGCCCGCGGAAGGCACGGGCGATCCAGGCGACGCTCAAGGGCCCAGTGACCGAGGCCTGCCCCGCCTCGGCCCTCCGCGGCTGCCCCGGCGCGAGGCTCTATCTCGACCGCGACTCGGCCAAGCTGGTGTCGTGAACCCCCTTCGGGTTATTCCGGCAGTGGGCGGCCGCGGGTTTCGGGGGCGAAGGGGACGGCGAGCAGGCCGATCAGGAACACCGAGCACATCGCCACCCCGGCCAGGCGGGTCGGCATCGCGCCCGAATAGCCCCCGAAGACCTTGCTCGCCAACAAGCCCAACGACAACGGACCAAGCGCGGCCGCCAAACGGCCGACGTTATAGCAAAACGACGTGCCCGTGCTTCGCAGCCGGGTCGGGTAGAGCTCGGGAAAATAGATCGCGTAGCCGCCGAACAGCGAGAGCTGGCAAAATCCCATGATCGGGATCAACACAAAAACCTGCCAGAGCTGGTTCAGGAACCAAAAGGTCAAGGCCGTGCTCACGGCGGCCAGGACGAACGAAATCGCGAACGCGGGCTTGCGGCCGATCCGGTGGGTTACGAACGAAAACGCCTGAACGCCCAGGAAACCTCCGATATTCTGCACGAGCGAGGTGATCCCACTCCAGAAGGTCAGCTTGCCGGCAACCTCGCGCGGGGTTAGCCCCTGGGCCTGGAAATGGGCCTCGAAGACCATCCGTACCAGGTCGAAACTAAAGAATCCAATCCCCCAGAGGCCAACGACCCCCGAAAAGGCAAGCACCATCCCCACGAGTGTGTTTCGCCTCCATCTGGGGTCGCCGAAAAGCTCGCGGATCGAGCCGAGCTTGTGCTTTCCCTGGACGGAATCGGGATCGGCGGCGGCTTTCCAGCGATCGGGTTCCTTGAGCTTCAAGAAGATCGGGATCGCGAGGATGGCGGGGGCGAGGCCGATCAGAAACTTGATCCGCCAGGCATTGGTGATCGCGCCGGTCTGTTCAAGCTGGCCCAGGAAGATATCGGTAAACGCAGCCGTGATGTTGCCCACGGCCGAGAGCGACTGAAGCCAGCCCAGCGCGAAGGGCCTGGCCCGATCCGACATGACCTCGGCCACGAGCGCGACCCCGACCGCGAACTGCCCCCCGACCCCGAGCCCGGTCAGGAACCGATAAAGCGCGAAATCCCAGACCCCTGTCGAAAGCGCCGACAGCCCCGTGAAACCGGAATAGCAGAGCACCGTCGCCATCATGGTCTTCGCGCGGCCGATCCGATCACCCATCACGCCGAAAAAGATCCCGCCAATCGCCCAGCCGA